>SIRW01000015.1 GCA_004366205.1 Actinomycetota bacterium
GGCGCCGTCGGCGGCCTCGAGGAGGGCGGTTGCGGGCGCGGCCCGGGCGGTGGTCCACTGCACCTCGACGTCGGGGGCGTCGCCGAGCACGCGGGTGACGATCTCGGCGACCCGGGCCCGGGCCTCGCCGACCAGCTCCTCAGGGGTCTCGATGGGCGCCCAGACGCCCGGCGCCGTCATGTAGGCGGGGATGTCCCAGGCGTGCACGACGTGCACGGTCATGCCCCGCAGCCGGGCCTCCTCGGCCGCCCACGCCAGGGCGGCGTCGGCGTTCTCGGAGCCGTCGACGCCGACGACGATGCGACTCATGGTTCCTCCCGGGTGACGATGCGCCGGCCGCTGAGCGACGCCGGTCGGAGCCGGACCCAGTGGGCGCGCGCACCCGGCGCCCAGGGCTGCAGGTCCAGCTGACCGAGCCGGTCGAGGTCGTTGGGGTCGACCACCTCCTCGACCGTGCCGGTGGTGATGACGCTCCAGCCCGAGCGCAGCTCCCGGTCGTGCCCGTCGATCTCGAACACCGCGAACGCGCCCCGGACCGCCGCGTCGAGCTTGGTGCCCTCGGCGGTCCGGAACACGATCGCCTCGCCATCGAGCGCGTAGTTGACCGGGAACAGGTACGGCCGGCCACCGTGCACGACGGCGACCCGGCCCACGGCCTCGGCCGCGAGCAGGCGCAGGCACTCGTCCCGCTCGATCACCTCCAGCCCGCTGCGACGGTCGACGAAGCGCATGGGCCCACCCTAGAGCGCAGCCCGGCGACCGCCGTCAGGCGGTGCGCTCGAGCCGCTCGACCAGCGCCTTCAGTACGTCGCGGATCGACACGATGCCGAGCAGGCCCTCTCCGTCGTGCACGGGCAGGTGGCGGATCTCGCCTTCCAGCATCATCCTGGCGACCTGGAGGACCGGCGTGGCGGCGTCGACGCTGACGATCTCGTAGGTCATGAAGTCGTCGGCGCGCTCGGTGTCCGGGTCGGCGCCCTCGGCGACCGCCCGGACGAGATCCCGCTCGCTGACGATGCCCGAGGCGCCGTCGCCGCCGCGCACCAGCACGGCGCCGATCTGGTCGCGCTCGAGCAGCTCGGCGATGTCACGCAGGGTGGCGTCCGGCCAGACCTGCACGGGGTCGCGTGCGATGAGCCGGTCCACCCGCTCGTCCTGACGGGTTGCGGTCACGATGCTCTCCTCTGTCCAGCTCCGGTCCTGTGAGGGACCGGATCCGCTGGCTCCACCCTGCCTGGCCGGACCGGGTCGCGACCAGGGACCTTCGACTCGTCCGCCGGGCCCAAGGTCCCAACCGCGATCGCACGCCGCAGGGCCGCGGCGTGGTCAGATGCGGGGGTGCCGACCGGCGTGCCGACGCTCACCTGCCGGGCCTGCGGCGCCAGCGACGAGCTGGCGTCGCTCGCCTGGCGCTGCCCGTGCGGCGGGCTCTTCGACCTGACCGTCCCTCGCCCCGCGGAGTTCCCCCTCGAGGCCATCGCGCGACGGCCCGCCACGATGTGGCGCTACCGCGAGGCGCTGCCCCTTCCCGTCGGCGACGGCTGGCGGGCCGTGACCATGGGCGAGGGGTGCACGCCGATCGTCCCGATCGGGTCCGACCGGGCGGGCGTGCTCGCCAAGGTCGAGTACGCCTCGCCGACCCTGTCGTTCAAGGACCGGGGGGCGGTGGTGCTCGTGGCGCTGGCGTCCGAGCTGGGTGCCGAGCGCCTCGTCGCCGACAGCAGCGGCAACGCCGGCACCGCCGTGGCCGCCTACGCGGCTCGGGCCCGGCTGCCGTGCGCGGTCTTCGTGCCGGCGGCGACGTCTCCGAAGAAGCGGGCCCAGATCGAGGCGCACGGGGCGCAGGTCCACCTGGTCCCGGGCACCCGGGAGGACACCGCGGCCGCCGCCATGGAGGCGGCAGACGAGCCCGGCACCTTCTACGCCAGCCACGTGTACCACCCCGGGTTCCACCACGGCACCAAGACCTACGCCTTCGAGGTGTGGGAGCAGCTCGGCGGCCGGGTCCCGGACGCGCTCGTGCTCCCCGCCGGCAACGGCACGCTCGTGCTCGGGGCCGCCCTCGGCTTCGCCGAGCTGGTCGCCGCCGGCGTCGCCGGCGGCGTGCCTCGCATCGTGGCCGTCCAGGCCGCCGCCTGCGCGCCGATCGCCGCGGCCGACGCGGCGGGTGCCGACCACGTGGGCGCCGTGACCGGCGGCGAGACAGCCGCCGAGGGCATCGCCGTCGCCGCGCCCGCTCGCGGTGACCAGATCCTCGCCGCCGTGCGCGCGACCGGCGGGCGGGTCGTCACCGTCGACGAGGACGCCATCGCCGGCGCCCGGGCCTGGCTCGCCGGCCGCGGGTTCTGGGTCGAGCCCACCGCCGCCGCGCCGTGGGCGGCCGTGCTCGGCCAGCCCGACCTCGTGGGCGTCCCCGGCGGATCGGACGGCCCGGGGGATCCGGAGCCGGCCGTGGTGGTGCCGCTCTGCGGGGCCGGGCTGAAGGCCGGTGCGCCGCCGGCCCTCCGCTGACGCGCAGGCCAGGGGGGTCCCGCCACCGAGGTCCCGAGCAGGGTCGGCCCGAGCCGGCGGACGGCCCCTCCCGGCCCCGCGCCCGTGCGATGCGCCGGGAGCGCCCCGGCGGGCACCGCTACTGTCGGCGCGGTGACCGCACGCGTGGACATCGACGCTGCCCGGGCGCGCGCCGCGGCGGTCGTCGACGAGCTGGCGGCCGACCTCGTCGACGTCGCCCGGCGCATCCACGCCCGGCCCGAGCTCGCCTACGAGGAGCGCTTTGCCGCCGGGCTCCTCGCCGGCACGATCGCCGCCCGGGGCCTCGCCGTCGAGCGGGGCGCCTACGGGCTCGAGACCTGCTTCGTCGCCCGGGCCGGTTCGCACGCGGGGAGACCGCACGTGGTCGTGTGCTGCGAGTACGACGCCCTGCCCGACATCGGCCACGGCTGCGGCCACAACGTGATCGGCGCCGCGGGCGTCGGCGCCGGGCTGGCCCTCGCCGCGGTCGCCGGGGACGTCGGCGGTCGGGTCACGATCCTCGGCACCCCCGCCGAGGAGGGCGGCGGCGGCAAGATCCGGCTCCTCGACGCCGGGGCGTTCGACGACGCCGACGTCGCCATGATGATCCACCCCGCCGAGGCCGACGTGGCGTGGGCGCCGCACATCGCCGCCACCAGCGTCACCGTCGAGATGCACGGCCGGGCCGCCCACGCCGCTGCGGGACCGTGGCACGGCGTGAACGCCCTCGACGCGCTCGTGCTCGGCTACCAGGCCGTCGCCAACCTGCGCCAGCACCTCCGCAGCTCCGAGAAGGTCCACGGGATCATCACCCACGGCGGCGAGGCCCCCAACATCGTCCCCGACCACGCGGCCGGCGTCTTCCGGGTGCGGGCCGCCAAGGAGAAGTACCTGGCGGCGCTCCAGGAGCGCGTGCTGGCGTGCTTCCGGGGCGCGGCCGAGCAGACCGGCTGCCGGCTCGAGTACGAGTGGGACCCCGTCTACGCCGACCTCGTCAGCAACCGCACGCTCGCCCGTCGCTACCAGGCCAACGGCGAGGCGCTCGGCCGGCGGTTCTTCCCCGACCCCGACCGGATCCCGCTGTCGGTGGCGGGCAGCACCGACTTCGGGAACGTGTCCAAGCGGGTGCCGGCGATCCACCCCATGATCGCCATGACCCCGGTCGGCGTCGCCGGGCACAGCGTCGAGTTCGCCGAGTGCGCGGCCTCGCCGGCGGCGGACCGGGCCGTCGTCGACGGCGCCAAGGCCATGGCGATGACCGGCGTCGAGCTGTGGTGCGACCCCGATCTCTACCCCGCCGTGCGGGCCGAGTGGGAGGCCGCCGTCGCCGGGGGCTGACGCCGCCCCGCCCGCCGGGTCGGCGCTGCCGGCGGGTCGACGCCGCCCGACCGCCGGTCACACCGCCTCCGCCGGAGGCGGTGTGACCCTCACGTCAGAGGTCCCCGTGCCGATCTGACCGGAGGGCCAGGGAGGCGCGATGGCGGACAGGCGGAACGGCTGGCGACCGGCAGCGGACGGGACCGTCGCCGGTCTGTGGCCGCGGTTCCGGCGGCTCCCCGCGCCCGTGCAGGCCGGCGCGTGGCTGTTCGCCGCCCTGGTGGCGCTGAGCACCCTCGGCGCTCTGGTACCGGACCCCGACGGGAGCCGGGTCACGGTGGCCGGCCCCCGGACCACCACCACGCTCAGCACCACCACGACGACCGCGGCCCCGACCACGACGACCGCGGCCCCGACCACGACCACGACCACGACGGCGTCGACCGCGACCACGAGGAGCACGACCACCGCGCCGGTTCCTCCGGCGGTCGCGGCGGGGCTGCCCGCCGGTGACGACGCCACGGTGGTTCGGGTGGTGGACGGCGACACGATCGTCGCCCGCGTCGCCGGTCGGGACGAGCGGGTGCGGTTCATCGGCATCGACACCCCCGAGACGGTGCACCCGCAACGGCCGGTCGAGTGCTTCGGGCGCGAGGCGGCGGCCCACACGGCGAGCCTGATCGGGCCCGGTACGGCCATCCGCCTCGTCTACGACGTGGCGCGCACCGACCGCTACGGGCGGACGCTCGCGTACCTGTACCGGGCCGAGGACGGTCTGTTCGTCAACCTCGCCCTGGTGCGCGACGGCTACGCCCAGGTCGCCACCCACCCTCCGAACGTGCGGCACGTGGAGGCGTTCACCGCCGCCCAGCGGGAGGCCCGGGAAGCCGGCCGGGGCCTGTGGGGCGCGTGCGCCGAGGAGCCCCAGGGGGCCCCGGTCTCGCCACCCCCCGCGGCGGGGACCGCCACCGGCACGTGCACGGCCCGGATGTCGGACCCCGCGCCCGTCCAGCACTCGAGCACCACCGTGCTGTTCGAGTCGGATCTGCCGGGCCGGCCCGCCGCGGCCACGGCCCACTACCGGACCACGCAGACCACGAACAGCGGGTCGACCGGGCCCGACGGCTCCGGCGGCATCGAGTTCCACATCAGCGGCGCCACCGCCGGCCACGCGGTCCGGGTCGTGGTGGAGATCGACGGCGGTGCCGCCCGGTGCGAGACCGCCTTCACCCCCCGGGCCCGCGGATGACGAACCCGTCGACCGGAGCCCGCCGGGCTGCGAGGCGGGAAGTGGAGGTGATGGGACTTGAACCCACGACTTCTACGTTGCGAACGTAGCGCTCTACCGGACTGAGCTACACCCCCGGGGGGACGCTCAGGATAGCGGAGGGGGCTCCGCCTCCTGCGCCCCGGCCGGCTAGTTGACGGCGCGGCGGAGGGCGAAGGCGGGCTCGGGTGCGGAGCTGGTGGGCAGCACGTGCACCTTCATCTCGCGCTCGGCGGCGAGCGCCCGGGCCCGGGCGAGGAGGCCGATGTAGCTGATCAGGGCCACGTCGATCACGAGGTGGACGGTCAGGAGGCTCCGCAGGGCCGGGATGAGGCCCAGCAGCAGGGTGGCGACGGCGGCGGTGGCGAGGCCGGCGAGGATGTCGCGGCGCCGCTTGCGGGCCTCGGACAGCGTCATGCCCACCCGGTAGGGGCTGGCGACGGCGAGCGGGGGGGCGGCGAGGGTGGTGGCGGGGCGGATCCGGGCCGAGGGGGCCGTGCGCTCGAGGGTGGACAGCTGGGCGCGGAAGGCGCCGATGGAGTCCTTGGGGTCTTGCTCGGCGCGGGACCGCAGCAACTGGGGTACCAGGAACACGGCCCACACGAGTGCGAGGATCAGCAGGACCACGACAGACACGCTCCGCCCTCAGCTTTCGTTCTCAGGACCGTACCGTGCGGGGGTCACGCACTGGTGGATGGTCGGCGAGTCAGGACCCCTGTTACGCTCTGGCTTCGAACGTTACGTTCCTACTACGGCCGATGGTATTCGGCAACTCGGGGGCGGACTCCTGCCGAGCCGGTCGAACCGGGCTGAACCGGGACGATCAGGGCCGCTCGGCGCCGTCGCTGGGGCGGCGGTAGGTGCCCGAGCGGCCGCCGGTCTTCTCCCACAGGGCGAGCTCGCTGATCGTCATCGACCGGTCCGAGGACTTGCACATGTCGTAGATGGTGAGGGCCGCGACCGCGCAGGCGGTCATGGCCTCCATCTCGACGCCCGTGCGGTCGACGGTGTCGACCTGGGCCTCGACCTCGATGTGGTCGTCGCCGATGTGGAAGTTCACGAGCACCGAGCCGACCAGGAGGGGGTGGCACAGCGGGATGAGGTCGGGGGTGCGCTTGGCGGCCTGGATCCCCGCCACCCGGGCCACGGCCAGCACGTCACCCTTGGTGATCGCGCCCCGCGCCACGAGGCTGGTGGTCTCGGGCGCCATGGAGACGCGGCAGCGGGCCACGGCCCGGCGGTGCGTCGCCTCCTTGGGCGTCACGTCCACCATGCGGGCCCGGCCGAGCGGATCGAGATGGGTGAGGCCGCGATCCATGGCGAGAGTCTAGTGAAGCGCCACGCCCCCGGCCGGCGCCGCCGGCGCGGCGGTCGAGGGCTCAGCCGCCGATGGCCGGCGGTCGAGGGCTCAGCCGCCGATGGCCGGCGGTCGAGGGCTCAGCCGCCGATGGCCGGCGGTCGAGGGCTCAGCCGCCGATGCGGGACATGGTGCGCGGCGGCTGGACGAAGGTGACCGTGCCGATGCCGTGGCCCGCCCACTTGCCGGCGACGCAGGTCGCGATGGCGGCGGCGAGGTCGTCGTCGCCGGCCCCGCCGCGCAACAGCGCCCGCAGGTCGGTCTCCTCCAGGCTGAACAGGCAGGCGCGCAGCTGGCCCTCGGCGGTGAGGCGCACCCGGTCACAGGCGGTGCAGAACGGCTCGGTGACGCTGGTGATCGCCCCGACGGTGCCGCGCCCGTCGCGGTAGGCCCAGCGCCGGGCGGGCTCGCTGCCGTGCGGCAGGGGGTCCAGCGGGAAGGCGGCGCCGATGCGCTCGATGATCCGCTCGCCGGGCACCACGGCGGCCCGCTGCCAGGCGTGGTCGGCGTCGAGGGGCATGTACTCGATGAAGCGGACCTCCACGCCCCGGTCGCGCCCGAAGGCGGCGAAGTCGACGATCTCGTCGTCGTTGACGCCCTCCATGCACACCACGTTCACCTTCACGGGGTCGAAGCCTTCGGCCACGGCGGCGTCGATGCCGGCGACGACCCGGTCGAGCTCGTCCCGGCGGGTCAGGGCGGCGAAGCGGTCGGGCCGCAGCGAGTCGAGCGAGACGTTGACCCGGCGCAGGCCGGCCGCGCGCAGCGGTGCCGCCAAGCGGTCGAGGGTGACGCCGTTGGTGGTCATCGCCAGGTCGACGTCGAGGCGGGCCAGTCGCTCGACGAGCTCGGGCAGCTGGGCGCGCACGGTGGGCTCGCCACCGGTGAGACGGATGCTGTCGATGCCGAAGTGCTCGACGGCGACGCGGGCGACGCGCTCGATCTCCTCGAAGGTCAGGATCTCGCTGCGGGGCAGCCAGGCCAGTCCGCCGGCGGGCATGCAGTAGGTGCAGCGCAGGTTGCAGCGGTCGGTGACGGAGATCCGCAGGTCCCGGTGCACCCGCCCGTAGGTGTCGAGCAGCGGCCGCGGCGTGACGCGGGGCATCGTCGCTCAGCCTACGGGGTCGTCGAGCAGCAGCACCTCGACGTCGGCGCCGGCGTCGACCCCGTCGCCGTCGGGGACGACGGCCAGGCCGTTGGCGGCGGCCAGGGCGCCGAGCTGGTGGGAGCCCTGCCCACCCGCCGGCCGGGCCGCCAGGCGGCCGTCACCGACCGTCACGACGACCCGCTGGTAGTGGGTCTTGCCGTCGGGGCTGCGGCGCAGCGGCTCGGTGGCCCGGGCGAGGAGACGGGGGCGGTCGAGGGCGGTGTGGCCCCCCAGGCGGCGCAGGGCGGGGCGGGCCAGCAGCTCGAACGACACGGCCGAGGACACCGGGTTGCCGGGCAGGCCGAACACGGGCACGTCCCCGATGATCCCGAAGGCGAAGGGCTTTGCCGGCTTGATGGCGATCTGCAACCAGTGCATCCGGCCGAGCCGGTCGAGCACGGCCTTCACCAGATCGGCGTCGCCGACGCTGACCCCGCCGCTCGTGAGGACGGCGTCGCACCGGCGCGTGCCGTCCTGCACGGCCGCGGCGATGGCGTCCTCGTCGTCGCCGACCCGGCCGAGGTCGACGGGCGCGAACCCTGAACGGGCCAGCTCGGCGAGCAGCATCGGCCGGTTCGAGTCGCGGATCTTGCCGGGGCCGAGCCGGCCCGGTGGGGCCTCGACGAGCTCGTCGCCCGTGGAGAGCACGCCGACCCGCGGTCGGGGGTGCGCCCGGACCTCGGTCACACCGAGGTTGGCGAGCACGCCGAGGTGGGCCGGTCGCAGCGGCGTGCCCGCCGTGACGACGACCGTGCCGGCCCGGACGTCGTCGCCGGCGGGGCGCACGTGCTGGCCCACCACGACCGCGTCCAGCACCTCCACGGCCCCCTCGCCGGCGGGCCGGGTGCGCTCGACCATGACGACGGCGTCGGCGCCGGGCGGGATGGGCGCTCCGGTCATGATGCGGACGGCCTCGCCCGGCCCGACCGCCGGCTCGGGAGGGTCGCCGGCGGTGATGGTGCCGACCACCGCGAGGCGCACGGGCGCGCCGACCGTGTCGCCGGCCCGCACGGCGAAGCCGTCCATGGCGGTGTTGGCGAAGGGCGGGACGTCCTCGGCGGCGACGACGTCCTCGGCGAGCACGAGCCCCAGGGCGGCGCCGGTGGCGGTCGGGCGGGGTGCGAGCGGCGTCACCGCCCCCAGCAGAAGCGAGCGGGCGTCGCCGAGGGGGGTGAGGCCGGCCACGCGGGTCAGTAGAGCTTCTCGCGCTGCACGAGGTGCACGAGGAACTCGCGGAACTCGGGGCCGACGTCGTCGCGGGCGAGGGCGATCTCGACGGTGGCGCGCAGGTAGTCGACCTTCTTGCCGATGTCGTAGCGGCCGTGCTCGAACACGTAGCCGTACACGGTCTGCTCGGCGCGGAGCAGCTCGATGGCGTCGGTGAGCTGGATCTCCCCGCCCTTGCCCGGCTGCACCCGGTCGAGGGCGTCGAAGATCTCGGGCGTGAACACGTAGCGGCCCATGACCGCCAGGTTCGAGGGCGCCTCGTGCGGCTCGGGCTTCTCCACGATGCCGGCGACGCGGACGAGGTCGTCGTCGACCTTCTCGGGCCGGACGCAGCCGTAGGCGCGCATCTCCTCGCGCGGGAGCTCCTTGAGGGCGATGACGGACCGGCCGTACTGCTCGTAGACGCCGAGCATGGCCCGCAGGACCGAGGCGTCGATCATGATGTCGTCGCCCAGCAGGACGGCGAAGGGCTCGTCACCGACGTGCTGGCGGGCCACGGACACGGCGTGGCCCAGGCCGAGCGGCTCGCCCTGGCGCACCGAGTGGATCGTCGCCAGCTGCGCGAGCCGGCGCACCTCGGCGGCCTCGTCGTGCTTGCCGCCCGCCTCGAGGTGGTGCTCGAGCTCGAGGGCCCGGTCGAAGTGGTCCTCGATGCTCTGCTTGCCCCGCCCCGTGATGATGAGCACGTCGTCGATCCCGGCGGCGGCGACCTCCTCGATGACGTACTGGATGGCGGGCTTGTCGACGACGGGCACCATCTCCTTCGGCTGCGCCTTGCTGGCCGGCAGGAAGCGGGTACCGAGCCCGGCGGCCGGGATCACCGCCTTGCGCACCGGTCTCGTCATCGGTCGTGTCCTCCGGGGTCGGGGTCGGTCGTGACGGCTGCGCCGCCTCCGGCGAGCTGGAGCCGATTCTTGCCGCCGGCCTTGGCACGGTACAGCGCAGCGTCGGCGGCGCCGACGAGCTCGGCGACCGTCGTGCCGTGCGCGGGGTGGGTGGCCAGCCCCATCGAGACGGTGACGGGGAGGTGCATGCCCGCCGGCACCGGGAACGGCGAGCCCGTGACCTCGTCGAGGATCCGCTCGGCGACCACCACGGCGTCGTCGATCTCGGTGCGGGGGAACAGCACGGCGAACTCCTCCCCGCCGTAGCGGGCGACGGCGTCGACCTCCCGGGTCGAGGTCATCAGCCGCTGGGCGAGCTCCACCAGCGCGGCGTCGCCGGCCTGGTGGCCGTAGGTGTCGTTCAGCGCCTTGAAGTCGTCGATGTCGAGCAGCAGGAGCGTGAACGGCTCGCCGAACCGCCGGGCCCGTTCGAGCTCCCGGGCGACCTCGAGCTCGAACCAGCGCCGGTTCCACACCCCGGTCAGCCCGTCGGTGATCGCCAGGCGCCGGGTCTCCTCGTGCAGGAAGGTGGTGGTGATGGCAGCCTGGACCTGGCGCCCGAACGCCGCGAGGACGTCGACCTCCTCGGCGCTGAAGGGCCCCCCGGTCACGCGGTCGTAGACGGCGAGCACGCCGTAGAGGCGCCCCTCGACGGTCACGGGCACCGCCACGGCCGCCGGGCAGTCGGGCTCGGGCGCGACCGGCCGCACGGACCCGGTTGGGCCGGCGCCGGGGTCCTCACCCGCGGGCGCGGTGACGACCGCCGTCGTGGCGCCGGCTCGGCCGGCGACGCCCGTGGCGGCGGGCAGCCGGCTGCCGTCGACGGCGGCCCCGGCAGGCGTGCAGGCGGCCGCCACCAGGTCCCGCCCCGAGGCGCGCCAGAACACCGCGGACCGGGCTGGGACCAGGAGCAGGGCGGCATCGAGGACCACGGCGACGAGCCGGGCCCGGTCGTCGGTCGACTCCAGCACGTCGCCCAGCCGTTCGACCGCGCGCCGGAACGCGGCCCGGCCCCGCTCGTCGGGCCGGCTCAACCGCGCCTCGAGCTGGCCGCGCAGGACGACGGCGGCGACGGTCGCCACCACCGCCGCGCCCGCCACGACCAGGGCCGCAGCCAGCGGCCAGCGCGCCCCACCGGCGACGGCCACGCCGAGCACGCCGAGGACCGCCACCGGCCCCACCACCCCCGCGGCGATGGCCGCCGCCAGCCGCGCCGCGGCGCTCACGGGCCGCCGCGGGGGACGGGCCCGGGTGGGCCCGAGCTGCTCGCCGCCATCACCCCAGGGTAGACGGGCGCGATGCCCGGTCTGTCTGGGCGCGCCGCCGGTGTGGTGGCTACACTTGGCACTCGAAGCCCGCGAGTGCCAATCCCTCTCCCGTCGGAGGCGCCGGTCGATGCCCACCTACGAGTACGCCTGCCGGTCGTGTGACGAGCACCTCGAAGTCGTCCAGTCCTTCAGCGACGACCCGCTCACCGAGTGCCCCGCGTGCGGCGGGCCGCTCCGGAAGGTCTTCGGGGCCGTCGGCGTCGTGCTGAAGGGCAGCGGCTTCTACCGCACCGACAACCGTTCGTCCTCGTCCCGCTCGGGCAGCGCCAAGAGCGACAGCGCCTCGAGCGCCAGCAGCGACGGCTCGTCCGCATCCTCCTCGTCGTCTGAGTCGAAGGCGTCCGACGCCACAGCCAAGACGGCCTGACCCGCTCCCCGTCGGTCGCACGCGCCCCCGGGGCGCCGGCGCGCCCGGAGCCCGGCACCGGCCCCTACCCGCGCGGGCCGCACCGCCACTAGGCTGACGCTTGCGCTTCCCCTCCCGCACCCCTCCGTGCCCGAGGAGGCCGCGCATGCTCCGCCGCCCCGCCCGCCGCCACCGGCTGCTCCCCCGCCACCCCGCTCCCCACTGGGCCCTCGCCGCCGGCCTCGCCGTGGCCTGCGCGCTGGTGGTGGGCCGGGCCGTGCTGACCGCCCAGGAGGCCCGGGCCCGCTACGGCGAGACGGAGGCGGTGGCGGTGGCCGCGCGGGACCTGCCGGCGGGCCACCGGCTCACGGCCGGCGACCTGCGCCGCGCCGAGCTGCCCGCCTGGGCCGTCCCGCCGGAGCGGGCCGACGCCGCCACGGCTCCCGGCGCGGTCCTGTCGGCGCCGGTCTACGCCGGCGAGGTGCTGCTCGCGCCGCGCCTCGCCCCGGCACCGCTCGGCGCCGTGGCGGCGCTGCTGCCGCCCGGCACCCGGGGCGTCGCCGTGCCCGCCGGCCCGGCGGAGCTGCGGCTGCGGCGGGGCGACGTGGTCGACGTGCTCGCCACCGTCGACCCCGAGCTGTCCGGTGCCGAACCCACCTTCGCCGTGGCCACCCACGCCCTGGTCGTGGACGTCGCCGAGGACGCCGTCACCGTCGCCGTCGACGAGGACGCCGCACCCCGCGTCGCCTTCGCCGTGGTCCACGGCATCGTGACGCTCGTCCTCCGCGGCGCCGAGTAGCGCCGGGTGCCCGCCCCGGCGGCGGCGGGTTCAGTCCCGGCTGGTGGAGGGGACGATGCGGGGCCGCCAGGCGCGGGCGCGGTCGAAGTGGTGCCCGACCACGCGGCCCCGGCGGAGGCTGTCGAGGAACGAGGCGGGCCCGTCGAAGTCGGGCACCTCCACGTAGGCGGCGCCGAAGGCCTCGGGCACGTGGGCGTCGCTGCCGGCGCCGGCGGCCAGGTCGTGCTCGTCGGCGAAGGACCGGGCCCGCTCGTTGAGGTGCCCGAGCGAGGTCTTGGCGTTCAGCACCTCGACGGCGTCGACGAGGCCGGCGCGGGTGAGCTCGACGAGCTCGGCCTCGCGCAGGTTGTGGCGCATCGGGTCGAACGGGTGGGGCACGTACACCAGCCCACCCTGCTCCCGGATGCGGGCGGCGAGGTCGTGGGGGGCGAGGCCGAACGGCAGGCGCTCGGTGAGGAAGAGCCCGATGAGCTCGCCGGCGTGGGTGCGCAGCTCCTCGCCCACGACGACCCGGCACGGCAGCTCGCCCGCCAGCCGCAGGGCGCCGTCGATGGTGTTGTGGTCGGTGATGCACAGCACGTCGATGCCGGCGCCGGCCACCGCCTCGGCGAGCTCGTCGGGGGTGGTGGTGGAGTCACCCGACCACATCGTGTGGCTGTGGAGGTCCACCCGCACCCATCCGGGCGGCGGCGGGGCGGCCAGGTGCGGGTGGCGCTCGACGGCGGTCACGCCGGCGAGGCTACCGGGCGTGCGCTGCGGCGGTCGGGGTACACAGAGGGGCGTGAAGCACCCGCTGCGCCGCGCCCGCACGATGCTGGGGATCAGCCGGCTGGCCGTGTGGCTGTTCCTCTGGCAGCACCGTCACGAGATCCTGGGTTGGGCCACCTTCAGCGTCCGGGCCGCCCAGCGCATCCGGGACGGTGACACCGAGGACGTCAAGACCGAGGCCCGGCTGCGGATGGCGCTCACGGCCGACCGCCGGACCCGCAACCACCCCGAGCTGGGCCTCGAGGTGCGCGGCGGCGTCGCCCACCTCCGGGGCGAGGTGCCCGTCGAGGTCCACGACGCCGCCGTCGAGATCGCCAGCGGCATCGACCGCATCCGCCGCGTCCGCGACGAGATGGCCGTCCGGCGCCGCCGCTGAGCGATCAGGTGCCGCTGAGGGAGACGTCGCGGATAGCGAGGCTCACCGAGCCGGTGCCGTCCGGCAGCCACTCGAGGTCGCCGCCCACGGCCACCACGTCGAGGAGCATGCGCTGGAGGGTCGACGCGATCGTGACCTCCTGCACGGGCTCGGCCTGCTCGCCGCCGCGGATCAGCACGCCCTCGGCGCCGACCGAGAAGTCGCCGCTGATGGGGTTCACGCCCGAGTGCAGGCCCGACACCGACTGCACGAGGAACCCCTCCCCCACCTCGGCGAGCAGCTCGTCGAGGGCCAGCGGCCCGGGCGCCACGGCCAGCGCCCGGGGCGCCACGCCCGGCGTGGAGGCGTAGCCCCGGACGGCGGAGGCGGTGGTGACCGTGCCGGCGCGCCGGGCCGAGTAGGTGTTGTGCAGGAAGCCCCGCAGCACGCCGCCCTCGACAAGGGCGGTGCGCCGGGAGGCCAGGCCCTCGGCGTCGTACGGCCCGGCGCCGAGCGAGGCGGGGTCGGTGGGGTCGTCGACCAGCGTCACGCCCGGCGCCGCGACCTGCTCGCCGACGCGCTCGGCGAACAGCGACCGGCCCTTGAGCACGGCCTCGCCGTTGAGGGTGCCGCCGATGATCCCGAGGAACGAGGCGGTGACGTGCGGGTCGAGCACCACGGTGAGCCGCCGGGACGCCGTCTTGGTGGCGCCCAGCATGCGGGTCGCCCGCTCGGCGGCGTCGGCCGCCGCCTCGGCGACGTCGAGCTCGTCGGGCTCCCGCCCCACGGACACCCCGAACCCGGTCTGGGTGTGGTCGCCGTCGGCGGCGAGCGCCAGCACCGAGAGGCTGCACGAGGTCCCCCGGTTGGCGGCCCGGATGCCGGTGGAGGTGGCCAGGGCGGCCTCGCCGAGGCTGTCGCCGTAGGCGGCGACCCGGATGCCGGTGATCCGCGGGTCGGCGCCCCGCACGGCGCGCTCGAGCTCGATGGCCAGCTCGACCTTTCTGTCGGTCGGGGCGGCCTCCAGGGCCTCGCGGTACAGGTCGATGGCGGGCGGTTCGGCGCCGTCGGGCTCGGCCAGCCCCACGAACTCGTCGACGGAGCCGAAGGTGGCGTTGTCGCGGGCCTCCTCCAGGGTCTCGGCCACGATGCCGGCGTCGAGCGAGCCGGCCGAGGCGAAGCCCTGCCGGCCGGCCGTGACGACCCGGATGCCGATGCCGGCGGAGTCGGCCTGGGTGAGGGACTCGACCTCTCCCTCGTAGGCCCGCACGCTGGTGCGCCGGCCCCGCACGGCGTAGGCCTCGACCTGCTCGCCGTCACGGGCCCAGCCCGCCACCTTCTCGACCAGGGCGACGAGGTCGCCGATGGTGCCGGTCCCGTCACGGCTCATGCCGCGGTGCCCCCGATGGTGATGCCGCTGCCGGTGACGCGCAGCGTCGGCTGGCCGCAGCCCACCGGCACGGACTGGCCGTCCTTGCCGCAGGTGCCGGGGATCATGGCGAAGTCACCGGCCACGGCGTCGATGGCCCGCAGCACCTCGGGGCCGTTGCCGATGAGGTTGGCGTCGCGCAGCGGGTCGGTGATCTCGCCGTCCTCGATGAGGTACGCCTCGGTCATGCCGAACACGAAGTCGCCGGTGGCGGTGTTGACCTGCCCGCCGCCGAGCTGGGCCAGGTACACCCCGTAGGGGGTGTCGGCCACGATGTCGTCGGGGTCGCCGTCGCCGTCGAGGAGGTAGGTGTTGGTCATCCGCACCATCGGCAGGTGCTTGTAGCTCTGCCGGCGCCCGTTGCCCGACGAGGCGCGGCCCTCCTTGCGGGCGCGCAGGAAGTCCCACATGTAGTCGGTGAGCACGCCGTCCTCGATGAGCACGTTGCGGGCGGCGGGCCGGCCCTCGTCGTCGATGGCGAGCGAGCCCCACTCGCGGGCGACGGTGCCGTCGTCGACGAGCGTGACGAGGGGGCTGGCCACCCGCTCCCCCACCTGGCCGCGGTAGATCGACGCCGACTTGGCGACGAGGTCGGCCTCGAGCCCGTGGCCGCAGGCCTCGTGGAACATCATCCCGCCGCTGCCGCTCTTGATGACGACGGGCACCTGCCCGCTGGGTGCGGGGCGGGCCCGCAGCTTGGTGATGGCCCGCTGGGCGGCCCGGCGGGCGACCTCCTCGACATCCGCGGTGTCGAACAGCTCGAAGCCGACCGTGCCGGCGACGGTGTCGTAGCCGGTCTGCATGCCCGTGTCGCCGGCGGCGACGGCGGTGACGGCCAGCCGGGTGCGGACCTGGTCGTCGCTGGCGAGCAGGCCGTCGCTGTTGGCGACGAGGATGCGGCGGCGGCCGTCGACGTAGCCGGCCATGACCTGGCGGATCGCGCCGCCGGCGGCCCGGGCGGCCTCGTCGGCCCGGTTCAGCAGCTCGACCTTGGCCGCCTTGGGAACCGTCTCGGGCAGCACGGTGACGAGGTGGGGCGCCGGCGCGCCCCGCCGCTCGAGCGGGACCGTGCGGGTGCCGCCCCCGCCGCCGCGGGCCGCGGCGGCGGCGGCTTCGGCCGCGGCCCGCAGGCCCGCCTCGGACAGGTCGGCGGTGTGGGCGAACCCGGTGGTCTCGCCGACGACGACCCGGATCCCCGCGCCGCGCTCGCGACCGGACGTGAGCTCCTCGATGCGGCCGTCGTCGAGCCGGACCGACGACGAGCGCCGGTCCTCGACGAACACCTCGGCGAACTCGCCGCCGGTGCGCAGCGCGGCACCGAGCGTCTGCTGGACCAGGCCCTCGTCGATCACGGTCGTCCCCTCGCTCGCCGGGCGGCGGCCCCGGTTGGAACCGCCGCGATGCGCGACCCTATCCTCGCTTCGTGCCATTCGAACCGGGTCTGAACGCCGTCGTCGAGCTCACGGTCGACGACGGCGACACGGCGGAGGCCATGCGCTCCGGCCAGGTGCCGGTGCTGGCCACCCCCAGGGTGGTCGCTTTGTGCGAGGAGGCGGCGTGCGCGGCGATCAACGGCTGCCTGGGCCCGGGGGAGACGACGGTCGGCATGCGCGTGCAGCTCGACCACCTCGCCCCCACCGCCGTCGGCGGGTCGGTCAAGGCCGAGGCCACGCTCGAGAAGGTGCAGGGCCGGCGCCTGACCTTCACCGTGTCGGTGAACGACGCCCGGGGCCTGGTCGCGGCGGGGAAGATCACCCGGGTCGTGGTCGACACCGAGCGCTTCCTGGAGAAGGCCCACTAGCGCGTCCCGCGCCGCCACCCGCGCCGCACGGGGCCACCAGGGCGCGCACGCGGCCGATCGCGGGTCGACGGTCACCCCTCCGCGTCAACGGCTGCGACCTCGGTCTCGGTCACCCGGTGCTCGTCCGCGAGCGTGCGGAAGCCTCGTCCCCGGATCGCGCTGAGGTCGCCCTGGATCACGTCGTCGCCGGTCGGACGCTCGACGCTGATGGCGTCACCGACGTCCACGAGCTCGTAGGAGACCGTGCGGGCCCGGACGGGGTCCTCGCCCATCGTCTGGCGAAGGTGGTTGACGCTCGTGATGAGGAACTCGCTGAGCTGGTGCTCGGGCACGCCCTCGAGGGCCTGCTCGAACTGGGCGAGGGTCTCGCGATCGCTGTCGAGGAACGTGCGGATGTAGCGCACGAAGTTCTCCGCGATCTCGCCCGTGGCGGCGATCTGCTCCATGACCCGGATGACGACGCCGTCCTTCACGTAGACCGACATCTTGCGGAAGTGGTGAGGCCCGGCGATCGCTTCGGAGGCAGCCGTGGCCTGGTCCGCCCGGGGGAACCACGGCGTGACGTAGTCGTACCGGATGACGCCCGAGCCGTCCTCGGGTGTGGGGAAGGGATCCTCCGAGGGCCTGTAGTCGAGCGACTCGGGGTTGTAGCGGGTGATGGCAGCGGCTCGGCTGATCATCTGCTCGGCGTAGCGCAGCACGCTGCGGGCGTCCCGGATCGGGTCCTCACCGAGCGATTCGTTGATGTCTCCGGTTCGCAGCACCGGCGGGGCGCCGTGGGGGTCGTGCACCCAGCGTCGGGCCTCGAGGGCGTCGACGACCCGCACGCCCTCGATGGCGGTCTCCTCGCCCCGGCCGGCCCCTGATGCCAGCATCGCTCGCACGCCCTCGGGCTGCGTGAACCGCATCCAGAGCTCGTCGTCGACGACCACCTCGTCCAGGACCGGTCGCCCACCCCTGGTCAGCCGGGCGCGATAGCGGAAGTCGTCCTCGACCTCGCCCTCCACGACGGTGGTGACCCCGTCGTGGACCTCCTGGTACACGAAGCGGTGGGCCAGGTGCTCGGTGCGGCGCAGGGCCTGGCGCAACTCGGCCTCGGCGTCCTCGCCACCGCCGCAACCGGCCAGCACCGCGGCGCCCACGACGGTGGCCATCAGGGTGAGGAGGAGGTGATGCCTCCCGGTCACGGCTTCACCTCCAGCAGGGCGCGCAGCAACGCACGGGGCCGCGGGTAGTCCTCCCGCACGGACAGCACGAACATGTGGGCGTCGTCGAACCAGACGCTGATCTGCTGCTGGCGGCCCCGCGTGATCCACACGGTGTGCTCACCGACGCGGTGCACCTGGGCGGTGCCGATGCGGTTGACGATCGCCCGCCGGAACTCGCCGGAGGTGTGGTCGGCGTCGTCGGCGAAGCGCGACACCTGCAGCGTGGCTTGCAGGAGGTCGCCGTCACGGAAGCTGTAGAGCCCGACCGCCTCGACGTACGGGCGCCGGGCCTGGGCCAGGAGGCTCGCGACGTCCTCCTCGCCGACGGTCAACCCCAGCACCTCGCCGGGAAGGGCGGCGTCGGCCAGATGGGCGATCCGCCGCTCCTCGCCCGCCGCGGGGCCGTCGTCGCCGCAGGCGGCGAGCACCACGGCGGCGGCGACCAGCACGGCGACGAGGGGGACGCGGATGCGCGCCGTCACCCGGCGATGACCTCGACGTAGCCGACGGCGTAGGGGCGGGTGCCGTCGCTGTAGTTGAAGCGGCCGACCTCGTTGGCGACCCACTGCCAGGTACCTCCGGGTGGGATGGGACCGGAGTCGAACCACCCCTCGTCGCTGACGACCGAGCGGGCGACGCTGTCGGCGTTCTTCCACACGATCACCGAGCCGGTGAACACCCGGGCCGCGGGCGGCTGGAACTGCGAGCGCTCGGTGTCGCCGGCGATGCGGATCTCGAGCGTGGCCCGCTGCTCCTCCTGCTGGGGCGGGGCCTCGGGCGGCGGTGCGTCCTCATGGGCCTGGGGCGGAGGCGCCTCCTCCGGGGCCGGCGGCGGGGCCTCCTCGGGGGCCTCCTGGGGCGCGACGGTGGTGGGGGCGAACGGGTTCGCCTGCTGCTTCTGCTCGAAGGTGAGCAGGTCGTCGCTGCCCACCCGGGTGCCGTCGCCGCACGCCGCGGCCACGAGGGTGAGCGCCACGGCGATCGCGGTGAGCAGCGGTCGGGACGTGGTGAGACGTCGTGTCATGTCAGGCTCCCGGAGCGTTTCACGGCGGCCTCCGAACCGCCGAGGTAGGACTCGATGACGCGCTCGTCGTCGAGCACGTCGTCGGGACGGCCGCGGACGACCACCGCGCCCTGGTCGAGGGCGATGAGCTCGTCGGAGACGGCCGAGATCAGGGGCATGTCGTGCTCGATGATCAGCAGGCTGCACCCGGTCTCGTGGCGGACCCGGCGCAGGAGAGGGGCGAGGCCCTCGGCCTCGGCCTGGGCGATGCCCGAGGAGGGCTCGTCGAGCAGCAGCACGCGGGGCTCGGCGGCGAGCACGCAGGCCACGTCGACGATGCGGCGCAGCCCGGTGGACAGCTCGCGGACGTACTTGTCGCGGAAGGCCCCCAGCTCGAACAGCTCGATCAGGCGGTCGGCCCGCACCCGCAGGCGGCGCTCGGCTCGACGAGCCCGGGGCACCTGGGCTGCGGTGAGGACCGTGCTGCGCACCTCGAGGTGCTGCTCGAGGGCGACCAGCAGCGTCTCGGTTACGGTGAGGGAGGGGAACAGCCGGGCGTCCTGGAAGCGACGGACTAGGCCCTGCTTCGAGCGCTCCTCGGGGCCGGCACGGGTGATGTCGACGCCCTCGAGGACGACGCGGCCCTCGTCGGGCTGCTGGTAGCCGCTGATGAGGTCGAACAGGGTGGTCTTGCCGGCGCCGTTCGGCCCGATCAGGCCCAGGACCTCGCCCTCGCGCAGTGCGAAGCTGACACCGGCGACGGCGGTGACCCCGCCGAAGCGCTTGTGCAGGTCGTGCACCTCGAGCACGGGACGGGCCACCTCGAGCTCGTGACGGCGGCGGGCCGCGGCCGGGCCGGCAGCGGCGGGACCGCTGGTGAGCGCACCGGTGCCTTTCACGTAGACGGCTCGCAGGATGTCGGGCCGGGCGAGCAGGTCGGCCGTCTTCCCGAAGAACCGCACTTCGCCCTTCTCCATGAAGATGGCCTTCTCGGCGAGGTTCAAGGCGACGTTCACCGACTGTTCGACGACGACGACGGTGACGCCCCGACGGTTGATCTCGCGCACGACCTCGAGCAGCTGGCCAACGACGGCCGGGGACAGGCCGAGCGACAGCTCGTCGATCATCAACAGGCGCGGCTTGGCCAGGAACGCCTGCGCCAGCGACAGCATCTGCTGCTCACCGCCGGACAGGTCACCGGCGAGCTCGCCGGCCCGCTCCCGCAGGATCGGGAACACCTCGAGGACCTCAGCGACGCGCTCGGTCAGGTCGGGAGCGTCGTGGGTGACCCAGGTGCCGAGCAGCAGGTTCTCGCGGACGGTCAGCCCGGGGAACACGCCCCGCCCACCGGGCATGTGGATGACGCCGCGTGCGGTGACCTCGTGGGGCGGCATGTGGGTGATGTCGCGGCCGTCGAACACGATGGCGCCGGCGGACGCCTCCTGGGTGCCGCTGATCGCCCGCAGCAGCGTGGACTTCCCGGCGCCGTTGGTGCCCAGCAGGGCGACGATCTCGCCTTCCTCCACGTCGAAGTCGACGCCGAACAGCACCTGCACGCCGTCGTACTCCACGTCCACGTCCCGGCAGACCAGCAGCTTGCCCTTGCCCTCACGCTTGGCCTTGCGCCACTCCTCACCGGCGAGCGCGGTGGCGAAGGCGTTGCGCATGTCGAGCTCGAAGAACCCGGCGGCCGTCATCTGGATGAGACCGCCGACGAGGAACATGGGCGCACAGAAGAGGAACACGGCCGGGTAGCCGTACTCGAAGTGCAACATGGAGGCGACCTGCAGCCCCACGACGAGGCCGGGCAGGGCGGCGAGGCCGGTCATCTGTATGCCCATCACGCGCACGGTGGGCGGGATCACCTGCGAGTAGATCGCACCCGTCGCCGGCCCGACGAGCGCACCACCGAATGCGGTCAGCACCGCGAAGGCGATGATCAACCCGAGGGGTGGCTGGGAGGCGTAGCCGAGCACCCCGACGGCTGCAACCAGCGGGAACGCCCCCACGACCAGTAGCACGCGACCCGGGTGACGGCGCACGAACACGTCGACGAGCCCGCCGCCGAGGAAGTTGCCCAACACGGAAGCGACGACTGCCGGTGTGAAGACCCAGGCCCGCGCCCACGCATCGAGGCCGTAGGCCTCGGCCAGGAAGAAGACGAAGAAGAGCCCCGCGGCGGAGGAGGCGGCGCTGGTGAAGATCGCGCCGGTGACCACCCGTCGCACGGTCCGGACCGCCCAGACGGTTCGCCACGACTCCCCGAACGAGAGGGGCTCGTCCTCCACGCGGGCCGTGGCCTCGTCGCTGCCCAGGGCCTTGCGCTCCATGTAGCCGCGGATCGGCTCCCGCAACGTGAGGGTGGCGGCGATGCCCATGAGCACGAGCGGCACGCCGAGGATGACGAAGCCGGCACGCCAGCCGACGGTGACGACGAGGATGCCGGCGGTCAGCGGGGCGAGGACCGTGGCGCCGTTGCCGAGCATGCCGAGGAGGGCGAAGGCCCGTCCCCGCGCCTCGGGGGGGTAGTAGTCGGCGATGAGCGCGAACCGCGGCACGCCGCTGGCCTCGTCGCTGACCTGGTCGCCCACTCGGGCGGCGCCGAGGGTGAGGGAGCTGCCGGCCCCGCCGGTGAGCATGGAGAAGACGCCGGAGGTGATCGTGCCGATCGTGACGAAGGGAACCCGGCGGTGGCGGTCGGCGTACCACCCGGCGAAGATCGCCGCGAAGATGCTGACGATGGCGACGATCTGGAGCACGCCGATGATCGTCCCGACGTTGATCTCGAGATCGCGAGCGACGTCCGGCGCGGCGATCTGGAACCCGAAGGTGTCGAGCACCTGGAAGAAGGTGATGAGCCCCAGCACGACCGCAGGCTTCATGCCGTAGGGCGTGTGGGCGAGCTCGCGCCAGGCCATGGCGCGGCGGAGCACGCCGCCCTCGTCGGCCGCGGGCGGGAGCTGGGGTTCGGGCAGCTGCTCGGGGGCCTCCTCGATGGCGATGGCCAGCCGCTCGGCGGCGCTGAGCTCGCCGACGCCCAGCTCGACGGCCTCGCCCGCCCGGTTGCCGGGCCCGCTGGTCCCGTGCTCCCCCATGCCGTCCTCCCTCATGAGCCCGCCGGCTCCAGGTCCTCGGCCCGCCGGGCCGCGGCGCTGAGCGCCGCGGTGTCCTGGGATTCCCGCTTGGGCCCCAGCTTGTCGACGATGCGTTCTCCGGCGCCCTTGTAGAGCTCGGAATCGAGAGCGAAGCGGCTGCCGCCCGTGGCCAGGTCAACGCCGGCCGGGGCGCCCCCGAGCGGGATCAGCCGGCGCTCCATGGCCTCGGGGTCGTAGTCGGCGAACAGGCTCGGCACCACGATGTGGCGCCGCTGGGCGATGATTCGCAACACGGCGTCGCGGGCGTTGAAGAGCAGTGCGGCTACACCACCGGGCGAGGCGTAGAGGAGGTACAGGGTCACGCCCGAGGTGACCACGGTCTGGAAGAGCTGGCTGCTGAAGAAGTAGCTGATGCCCTGGAAGTAGGCGGCACCGATCAGGGCGCCGGTCACCGACCCGACACCGCCGAACATCGTCAGGATGAACACGTTGATGCTGGCAGCGACGCCGTAGCTGCCGGCGCTCAGGCCACCCTGGTGGTGCACGAAGATGGCGCCGGCGAAGCCGGCGAGCATGCCGGAGACGGCGAAGGCCATGAGCTTCGTCCGAACGGCGCTGACGCCGAAGGATCGCAGGTTGGTGTCGTTCTCGCGCACGGCGATCACCAGCCGGCCGAAGCGGCTCCTGCGCAGGTTCACGACCACCGTGACGGCCAGGACCAGCGCGCCCACGCACAGGAAGTACATGGAGCGCTCGTCGGTGAAGTCGAGGAAGAACAGCTCGGGGCGCTCGACGGCGTCGGGGAGCAGCCACCCGAAGTAGCGCTCCTCGAACAGCACGCTGCTGACCGCCACGGCGAAGGCGAACGTGGTGACCAGCAGGAGCAGGCCGGGGAGGCGTAGGGCGGGTATGCCGATCAGCACGGCCACACCGCCCGCTGTGGCCGCGGCGATGGGGACGGCGAACCAGAACGGGATGCCGACAGTCGCCGTCAGCACGGCGGCGGTGACGGCTCCGACGGCGACGAAGGCGAACTGGCCAAGGCTCACCTGCCCGGCCCAGCCGGTCAGCACCACGAGCGACAGGGCGACGATGGCGACGAGCGCGATCACCCCGCCCAGGTTCTGGACCTGCACGCTCGTCACGAACGGGAGGATGCCGACGAACGCCAGCCCGAGGGCCACGAGCACGACTCGACCGACCCGCACGGCGGTCACCTCGAGCAGCGGGGTCGGGATCGGCCGCGGCTCCTCCGTGGCCTGCCACGACGAGCTCTCGGCCTGGGCCTCACTGCGGCCGGCGCGATTGCGGTGGCTGAGCAGCCCCCCCACGATCAGCGCGAGCAGGGCGGCGTCGACCAGGCCCGGGTCAGCCTGGAAGCTGTGGTTGAACGCTTGGGTGAGCACGCCGATGAGCACGGCGGCGAAGGCCGCGGCGGGGATGCTGCGCATACGGGCGAGGACCGCGGCGGTCAGAGCAGGCAGCAACAGACCGGGCGAGTAGCCGGCAGCCGTGGCGGGGGTGTGGAGGGCCCCGGTGAGGATCTGCGAGACCCCGCTGAGCACGCCGGCGAGCGCCCACACGATGCACGAGAGCAGGCCCACACCGATGCCGAGCAACGAGGCCCGCTCGCCGTTCTCCGCCATGGCGCGCATGGCCACGCCGAACCGGGTGTAGCCCAGGAACGCGCCGAGGGCGAGGAGCGTGATCAGCGAGAGCTCGAGGGCGAAGACCTCGGGAAAGCCGAACGGCAGCGAGAAGCCGCCGATGGTGAACTCCCACCCGGCGAAGGGCAGGTAGTCGCGCGATGCGAGGGCGCCGCTGATCTCGGAGATCGTCCGTTCCTCGGGCGAGGGGAAGAACGGCAGGTTCATGATGCCCTGGCGGAGATCGGTCGCCATGAGCGCAGCCAGCACGATCGTGAAGACCGTCAGCACGAGGCGTGGTGCCCGGGAGAACCGCAGCAACACCAACCCCACCGCGAAGCCCACCAACCCCGAGACGAGCAGGCCCAGCACCAACGCCACGGGAAACGGCACCGGGGTGAACTGGACGAACTCGAACACCAACGTGGCGCCGGCGATGCCGAGGGCGGCCTGGGCGAAGTTCACGACCCGCAACGTGCGGTACACCAGCACGATTCCCGCCGCGGTGACGGCGACGATGGCCCCGGCGACCAGGCCCTCGAACAGGATGGCGGCGGGTGTGCCGCGCCCGGCGCCCGTGCCGGGCAGGACGAGCTGGGTGACGGCGAGCGCGCCGAGAACGCTGGCCACCACGAGGGCGACGTGGCGGGTGCGCGAGCCCGGCGGGAGGAGGCGGGCGAGCACGTCAGTCCTCCTCGGGGAGCGGGTCGGGCTCGATCTGGGCGATGGTGTGCTCGATCTGGTAGCTGCCGATGGCGGTGACGGCCTCGGTCGCCTCCATCAGCAGGATGCCGCCCAGGTGCGGCGCCACGATGTAGCGGTACGGCCGGGCGGGAGCACCGGTACGGGTGAGGGTGCCCTCGACCAGCCAGCCCTCGAGGATCTCGCCGCAGGCGTCGACGCGGTCGCGGCCCACGACCTTGGCCTGCAACTGCATGGCCTGGCCGCTGCGGGGGTCGACACCGCCGGTGCTGTACTCCTCGCCGGGGAACACTTGCAGCGGCAAGATGAGGATCGCCGGGATCGGGGCGAAGACCGAGACCACGTTGCCGTCGTCGTCGAGTCGCTCCTCGCGGACGAGGGACACCCCGCGGTCGGGCTCACCCGTCCGGGCCTCGAAGGCGAGGGCGTTGGCCCGGCTCGACCGGGCGTCGGTGCGAACCCGGAACGTCCTGATGACGAGGTCGCCGGGCCCCGTCTGGCTGAACTCGCGCTCGACGGTCTCGAACGTCCACGTCGTGGGGTTCACCACCTCGACGTTGCGGACGAGGCGGTTGCGGAACAGGTCGATCGGCAGTTCCTGGTCGACACCGGTGAGGCGCTGGGTGCCCTGAGAGCGCCAGCGCCACAGGCCTTCCGCGGGAGGCTCCTCGGCGTTGAGCGGTGCGGTCTCGGCCGGGAAGGCGTCGATCGCAGCCGGCGGGCACTCCCGGCGCTGGGCCACGGGCGGCAGGACGTCGAGGAACGAGCGGTCCTGGTCCTGCATGCGGCGACCAGGCACGGGAGCACGCGTCGACGCCAGACCCGGCCGCACGGCCGCGCCCGCTCCGGGGTCGCCCCCGGGCGCGAGATCGTCGCCGGGCTGCTCGACACCGAAGGCGATGTCCGCCTGCAGCCGCTCAACGCCGACACCCGCTTGGCGGTCGCTGCCGCACGCGCCAGCCAGCAACGCCACCAGCACCAGCAACCCCGCGGGCCGCAGCCGCCTAGCCCTAGCCGTGGACGAGGGCATCGCCGCGCTCCTCTCTGGTCTGCGCGCCGGTACGGCGCCGACGACGCTCACCCCTGCGGGTGAGGTCGGTGGCCGGGGCGTAGGGGTTGCGCATGGACAGGCGCGAGACCATGCCGACGGCCCGCAGGGTGGCCGACTGCGTGGCCGAGAGGCGTCGCCGCAACGAGCGCGACAGCGTCTCGGCGATGGTCGCCATCTCCGGCGTCGTCCGGTGCCGGAGGTCCCCCCAGAGGCACCGAGTGGTCAGCCAGGCCAACTCGGTGTGCTCGTCGTCGTCGACGAAGCGGTCGAGGAACATCAACGGCGTGTCGTTCGGAGCCGAGTAGCCCAGGTCGGTGGCATGGTCCCGCCACTCGGCGTAGGCGAGGGCGATGCGGGCGCGCGGACCGGCCGCCGCGGCGGCGGTCCGCCTCCGCGCCCGCGCCCGGCTCTTCGCCAGGGCGGGATAGAGCGTGTAGGCGCCGACCGCCAGGGTCGAGACGACCATGATCACGAGGACCACGAGCAGGATCTGGCGGGCCAGGTCCGACCCCGGGGGGATCAGGACCGGCAGGTGCAGCTCGATGGCGATGTCGTCGCTCGGGACGATGTTCGGGTCGACCTGCTGGAAGTCGTCGCTGCTCATGCTGGGCTGCGCCTGCTGGGGCGTGCCGATGACGGGTAGCCACTTGAAGCCCGGGAACCACACCTCCACGAACGAGGCGCCGTGGCGGGGCCGCACCTGCAGCCGGCCCTCGACGAGGTCACCTTGGTCGTAGCCGTAACCGATGCGGGCCGGGACCCCCGCCCACCGGGCGAGCATCGCCTGGAGGGCCACGATCTCGTACGGCGATGCCTGCAGCGTCTCGCCGATGATCTCGTCGGCCCGGTCCGGTGTGATGCTCACGGGCGTGCCCATGCCGCTGGCCACCACGTTCTCGAGCACCCAGGTGCGCAGGTAGTCGAAGGTGTCCCACAGGTTGTCGGTGGCGCCGAACGCCTCGGTGAGCAGGGCCCGCACCTCGGGTCCCGGCTCGGGGATCTCCAGGAAGCGCCGCATGGCGGCGGGGACGCTGCCGTCGACGGCGCGCAGGTCGTCGAGCGACGGCAGCGCGGCGGCGGCGACGGTGTAGGTCAGGCCGGGCTCGATGCTGCCCTGCGCCAGCCGGATGCTGCCCGTCCGCGGGTCGTAGGACAGGCGGGGGCCCTCGGCGACGATGCCCACCGTGTTGGGGAGGCCGGGGAGCACGGCGCCTCCCAGCCCGGCGACGGTGAAGGTGGCCCGGACACCCGGCTGCAGGTCGCGGTCGACGACGCCGTCGCGGGGCACCTCTCGCAGCTCGCTCTCGGCGAAGGCCGGCAGGCGCCAGTCCTCGCCGTCGTAGACGTCGAGGCTGCCGATCCGCCAGGGGCCCGACAGGATCGAGTCGACCTCGAACAGCACCCGGTCCTCGACTTCCGACAGGGGGACCGTGCGGGGCCGCTGGGGCTCCTGGGTGGGGTCGATGAGCGGTGGGGGGAACAGGAAGTTGGTCTGGGCCAGCGCCACCAGTGCCACGGTGACCACGGCGAGCAGCGGCAGGGCCTTGGCGGCCTTGCGCAGCTCGTACGCCAGCGGCGGACGCTCGTCCTCGGCGCCGGTCGACTGCTCAGCCGACAGGAGCCCGAGGCCGACGGCGAACAGGACGACGACCACGATGCCGCTGATGATCTGGGCGTCCTCGGGGACGCTGATGGCAGCGATCGCCGCGGTGGGCAACGGGATCAACAGCGCGATGGCGGGGCGGCGGACGACCAGCGCGATCCACGCCGTCACGAACCCGATGATCCCCATCGTCCACCCCACGACGGCGCGCCAGCCCGTCAGGTAGTCGACCGGCGGTCGCAGCACGTCGCCCTGGGCCGCGGCCTGCGCGACGAGCGCCCGGACCGACGTGACGTTCCCGAGACCGTCGAGCACCAGGAACGCCAGACCGATGCTGAACAGGCCCGCCAGCACGAGAGCGTTCGTGAGCACCGCCCGGCCGCGGAGGCGGGCGAGGCCGGTCGCCAGCGCCACGCCCAGGATGCCGGCGAGGGTGGCGTCGACCCGCGGGGCGACACCGAGGAACACCCCGCCGACCATCACGGCGCAGGCGACCACCGGGAACGCCATGGCCACGGCGAGGCGCAGCGAGGCCTGCTCGAGCTCCTCGGAGGTGCCCGTCTCGCCGGCCGCGGCATCCCCGGCCGCCGGGTCGGCGGCGGATTCGGGCGCCGCCGTGGCACCGAGGTCGATCCCCGTGGTCTCGTCGGTCGTGGTCGCCATCAGATCCGGTTCCCCGCGCCGATCTCGCCGTACAGGGCCGACGCCAGGTCCTGGCCCGGTCGCACGGATGCCACCTGGCAGCCGAGCGAGGCGGCGACACCCGCGGTGTCGGCACCCTGCTCGTCCCACAACAGGGCCACGACCAGCACCGACACGCCGGTGTCGAGCAGCAGCTTCAGGCGGGCGGCCTCGTCGGGGCCGAGCCGGGGTGTGACCAAGATGTTGTGGGCGTCGCGCCGCGGCGACGCCACCAGCCGCATGATGGCGGCGGAGAGCGGCTGGCGCTCCATGTCGAGCCGGGCGAGGGCGTCGAGCAGCAGCAGCTGGGACGTGGCGCCGCGCAGGGGACGGGTGAGCGGCCCGCCGTTCACCTCGCAGCGCAGCTCGTAGCCTTCACGCAGGTGGCGCACACCGAGGGAGGCCGCGACCCGCACACCCGCCTCGAAGGACTCGGAGAGCCCCTCCTCGTCGCGGCTGTGGGCGCCCCGGTCGGTGTCGAGGATGATCGTGATGTGGTCGGTGATGCCCTGCTCGGCCTCGCGCACCATGATGGTCCCGGTGCGGGCCGACGCCCGCCACACGATTCGCCGCAGGTCGTCGCCGGGCTTGTACTCCCGCATGCCGTAGAACTCCATGCCCGACGGCCACGGCTTGGAGACCGGCGGCCGGATGGGCGGGTCTTCGAACTGGCGCGTAAGTGGCCGGTCGGAGACCAGCTCGACGCGGGGGTGGACGAGCAGCTCGAAGGGCTCGGCGATGACGGTCTCGCGCTCGGAGAGCCCCAGCGGGTCGCCGGCGACGGCGACCAGCGGGCCGACCTGGTACACCCCGCGCCGGCTGGCCCGGAGGCCGTAGCGGTGCGTCACGGTGGAACCCGGCGACAGGCGGGTGATCGGGACCTTCACCGTGCGGCCGAGGCGGTCGGGCACCCGCTCCTCGAGCACGAACGTGGAGACCCGGCGGTTGGCCGTCAGGGACAGCTCGACCTCGAGGCGGTCACCCTCGTGCACCCGAGGGAAGAGGCCCTCCCGCGCACCCTCGAGCTTCAGGTTGCGGGGCGCGATCAGGTAGCTGATGACGATCAGCAGCACCATGCCGTAGGCGAACAGGTACATGCCGGTACCGGCCACGACCCGGGCCATGATCCAGATGGCGACGGCGCCGACGATCGCGATCTGGCCCGACCGGGTGATGCCCAGACGCCGCTGGAGCGACCGAGCGCGCTCACGCAGCGCGCGGGGCCCGAGCGCGTCGGTGACGCGGTCGAGGCGCGCCCTGAGCCGCCTGCCGGATGCCGCCCCGGACCGGGCCATGGTCAGGCCCCGACCGCCTTCAGGTCACGGCTGGTGCCCGACCGGCCCGACACGGGCGGCTTCACGCCGGCGGTGACCCGCTCGAGCACGGCGTCGACGCTCTCACCCCGGAGGATGGCATCGGGGTTGAGGATCACGCGGTGGGCCAGCACCGGGTGCAGCACGGCGCGCACGTCGTCGGGGTAGACGTGCTCGCGGCCGTCGCTCGCGGCCAGCACACGGGCTGCCCGCAGCAGGGCGATCGAGGCCCGGGGGCTGCCGCCGGCGGCGATGGCGGGATCCTTCCGGGTGGCCTGCACGAGGTCGACGATGTAGAAGCCGACCTCCTCGGCCACCTCGAGCCCGGCCGCGTAGCGGATCATGTCGTTGACCGTCTCGGGCTCGATCACCGGCGAGATGTCCTCGATCGGCAGCCGCACCGAGTTGTCGAACATGACCTCGTACTCGGACTCGCGGCTCATGTAGCCCATGGACAGCTTGAACAGGAAGCGGTCGAGCTGGGCCTCGGGGAGCGGGAAGGTGCCGGCCTGCTCGACGGGGTTCTGGGTGGCGAGCACGAAGAACGGGCGGGGCAGGTCGTAGGTGTGACCGTCGCCGGTCACCCGGCGCTCGGCCATGGCCTCCAGCAGCGCCGACTGCGTCTTCGGCGTGGCCCGGTTGATCTCGTCGACCAGCAGGATGTTGGAGAAGACGGGACCGGCCTGGAACTCGAACACGCCCTCCTTCTGCTTGTAGATCGACGAGCCGGTGATGTCACCCGGCAGCATGTCGGGCGTGCACTGGATGCGCGAGTTCGTGGCGTTGAGGGACTCGCCGATCGCCCGGGCGAGCATCGACTTGCCGGTGCCGGGCAGGTCCTCGAACAGCACGTGGCCCTCGCAGAGGATCGCCACGAGGGCCATGCGGACCACGTCGGTCTTGCCTTTGATGACGGTTTCGACGTTGTCGACGATCTCGTCGAAGTAGCTCTTGAAGGTGACGGCGTCGATCGCCGAACGCCGTGCTCGCACGGGCTGGGAACGGGAGCGGGTGGCCATGCGCTGACCTCACTTCGTCTGGTCGTGCCCTTGACCCCACCCGACGTGAGGTCAAGTGACACTTTCGCCATCGCCCGCGCTTCTCCTTATCGCGAATCTGGTCGAATCGGACGAGAGCGGAGAAGGAGTTCGACTGGGCGGTGTCGTAGTAGGCACCGACGGCTTCGGTCTCCGCAGGCGCGCCCGAGGTGGGTACCACGCCGGACTGGCCCCGGAAGTACCCCCCGCTGCTGGCGATGCTGGTCGCGCTCGTCATCGCCGTGTTCGTCATGCCATCGGCGCTGAACCTGCCGCAGACCAACCCCGAGCAGACGCTCGAGTTCGCGCCCGTCCCCCCCGAGGACGACGACCCGCCGCCGCCGGCCGACGGCAGCCTGGCCTCGCTGGGCCTGGCCAGCTCACCGGGCTTCGCGGCCGACGAGGGGCAGGGCCCGGGCCAGCTCCCCATCCCCCTCGAGCCCGACGAGATCCTCACCAAGACGCCCTCCACCAAGCGCTGCGTCGGCGACCCGCCCCGCCAGACCGAGGACCCGCTGTCGCCGCCGTGCGTGGCGTTCTTCGACGGCGACAACTTCGGCGAGACCTACCAGGGGGTCAACGCCGAGGAGATCCGCATCCTCTTCTACATCGAGGGGTTCACGACCTACCTGACCCGCAGCCAGGGCAACGAGAGCACGCCCGACCAGCAGATGTTCGACCTGTGGGAGCCTCCGGCCGACGACGAGCACGTCATCGTGCGGGTGCTGCGCGTGTGGCAGCGGTACTTCGCCGATCGGTACCAGACCTACCGGCGGGTGCCCCACTTCTACGTGTACTTCAGCGGCAGCGACTCGAGCCCCGAAGCCCGGCGTGGCGACGCCATCGCCAACTTCAACGCCGTCGAGCCCTTCGCCGTCCTGAACTACGCGCGCGAGAACGCCGACGCCTACCTCGAGACGATGGCCCGCCGGGGGGTGCTGAACTTCGGCTCGTACCTCGGGCGCTCCGAGTCGTTCTTCAACCAGTACCCCCGGATGATCTGGGGCTACTACCCGTCACTCGAGCAGCAGGCCCGCCAGTACGCCAGCTTCGTGTGCCAGAAGGTCGTGCCGCACCCCGTGAGCTTCAGCGGCAACAACGACCACGGCGAGCCACGGCGCCTCGGCATCGTCTACACCACCGACGAGGGCCAGCCCCAGCTGCGCCGGTACAAGGACGAGGTGGTGCGCCTGATCCGGGCGTGTGGCGGCGACATCGTGGCCGAGGGCACCTTCCCCTCGGCGGGCTACGCCCAGGACAACCGCTACCCACCGCGCTACGCCATGGCGACCATGGTCGACTTCCGGGACAAGGGCGTCACGACGATCCTGTGGCCGGGCGGGCTCGAGACCCAGCAGTCACGCGCCGCCGCGCAGCTGAACTACTACCCGGAGTGGATCATCTCCGGTGACCAGATCATCGAGGGCACCAGCAACAACCAGCTCCAGGACCAGGAGGCCTGGCAGCACGCCTGGGTCGTCACGAACGTCGTGAAGGAGGTGGGCCTGGACGACTCGCTGTGCTTCCAGGCCTACCGTGAAGCCGACCCCAACGCGCCCCGCACCGACGCCCAGGACGCGTGCAACTTCTACAACGACCTGCGCCAGCTCTTCATCGGCATCCAGGTCGCCGGGCCCCGGCTGGGCCCGACCTCGATCTACCGGGGCTTCCAGGCGATCCCGGAGATCCCGAGCAACGACCCGCGGGTCCCTGCCTGCTTCTACCTGCCCGACGACTACACCTGCATCAAGGACGCCGCCGCCTGGTGGTGGGACCCGACCGGCCAGGCACCGGGCGGCACCGGCCCCGGCTGCTGGCGCCTGGGCGACCACGGCCAGCGCTACCTGGCCGACGGGTGGCCCGAGGGTGACGTGCTGACGATGCGCCAGCCGGACAACCCGTGCGGCGGCTACGTGGCGCCGCGGATCATCAACCCGAACCCACCGAGCCCGGAGAACATCTGATGCGCGACGTGTGTCGACGAGCGCTGCGCACCACCGCCGCGCTGACCGTCCTGGCGGCGACGGTCGCCCTCGTCCCCGGCCCCGCCGGCGGCGAGGAGGAGGAGCGCATCACGATCCGCGAGGGCGAGACGTTCACGTCGCACTACCCGCAGATCCACGGCAACGACCCCGAGGCCCTGTTCGTGCACCCCGACGACTGCCCGGCGGCCCCGTCCTGCGTCGTCCTCCCGCTCACGATCGAGCCGCCGGCCACCCAGGGCGCTGAGTTCCTCGTGCGCTTCACACTCGACTGGACCGCAGATCCCGACCCGTCGGGCCTGACGTCACTGCACACCCACGAGATGGAGATGTACCTGTGGCACGACCCCCCCAAGGAACGGTCGGCCACGTCGATCCAGGACGAGGACGCCGAGCCCGACGAGAACGGCGAGCGGACCGGGGAGGACATCAATCCGGGCGCGGGGTTCCGCAAGCCGCAGCGCATCAACTACTTCACCACCGAGCCCGGCGACTACCAGTTGATCGTGAGCAACCGGCACGGCTGGAACGGCGGCGGCTGGTCGCTCGAGATCGTCTACTTCCACGCCGACATCGTGCCGCCCACCGAGCTCGGCGACCCGGTCCGCCGGCCCGTCGACCGCTCGGCGGGACCTGCCGGCGCCGGCGCCGCGCCGGCTACGCCTCCGTCACGGCCCGGCGGGCCGCCCCCCGCCGCCCTCGACGTCGAGCCCGCGCCGGGGCCCCTGCTCGAGCCGCTCGAGCTCGACCCGGCCGACGACTTCAGCGTCGTCAGTGACGGGTTCGACACGGCGCTCGCCGCGCCGAACGTCACCAGCCCCTTCCCCGCTCGCGCCCGACCCGTCGCGGCCGCACCGCCGTCGACCGCCGCGCTCCTGTTGTGGCTCGTGGCCTTCCCGCTGCTCCTCGTCGCCGCGGGCGGTGCCTTCCTCCGGCGTCGCAACCCCGCCACGTCCGTCATCTGACACCTCGCGGGGCGGGCGCTTCGGCGGCCGCCGGGTTCCGGTCCGGTCCTCAGGCGAGGTTGGAGGACCGGGGGTAGGCGACGTCGGGGTCGGTGACCACGTTGACGACGTAGGGGACGCCGGCGGCGAGGGCTCGATCCAGGGCGGGACCCAGGTCGTCGGGGCGCTCGACGATCTCGCCGGCGCCACCGAGTGCCGCCACGACCTCGTCGTAGCGGCACGCCGGCTGCAGGTCGGCGGCCACGTCGTAGCCGTACAGGGCGCGCATGGGGTGCTTCTCGAGGCCCCAGATGCCGTTGTTGCCGATCACGGCGACGACGGGCAGCTTGTGGCGCACGAGCGTGTCGAAGTCGAGCCCGGCGAAGCCGAAGGCGCCGTCGCCCATCATCATCACGACCTGACGGTCCGGGTGAACGACCCGGGCGGCGATGGCGTGGCCGAGCCCCGAGCCGAGGCAGCCGTAGGGGCCGGTGTCGAGCCAGCACCCGGGCTCGTAGCTGTCGATGAAGCGGCCGGCGTAGGACACGAAGTCGCCACCGTCGCACACCACCACGGTGTCGCGGTCGAGGCGCTTGCGGACCTCGCCGTACACGCGGGCGGGGTGGATGGGGTCGCGGGCGGCGGCCAGCTCCTCCTCGTCGGCGGCCCGGGCGGCGTTCTCGGCGTCGCGCATGCGGGCGACCCACGGCTCGCGGTCGGTTCGGCGGTCCGCGGCGGCGAGCGCCTCGAGGATCGTGGTGAGGTCGCCGGCGGGCGCGGCGTCGACCTCGACGTGGCCGGCCCGGCTCTCGGGGCTGTCGACGGCGTGGATCACCTTGGCGGGGGCGTAGTCACCGAACCGCAGCCGGAAGTCGAGCGGCGTGCCCACGACGACCACGACGTCGGCCTCCTTCATCATCGTGCGGGTCCGGGAGAAGAACAGCTCGTGGTCGGCGGGGAGGCAGCCCCGCCCGAGGCCGTTGGCGAAGGTCGGGATCCGCTGCTCCTCGACGCAGGCGCGCAAGGCCTCCCACGCGCCGTCCCAGTACACGTCGCCGCCGGCGACCAGCACGGGCCGCTCGGCCCCGGCGAGGATGGCGGCTGCCCTCGCGACCTCGTCGGGGTCGGGCTGCACCCCACCGGTCGTGACCGGGTCGTGCACCTCGGCGGCGCCGTGCCCGAAGAGCACGTCGAGCGGGAAGTCCAGGAACACCGGGCCCCGGTGCGGCGTGAGGGCGAAGGTGACCGCGTCGTGCAGGTCGTCGGGGATCGACGCCGTGGCCGTCACCGTGCGGGCCGACTTGGTGACGGGGGCCACGAAGGGCACGTGGTCGATCTCCTGGAGCGACCCCGACCCCCACCGGGCCTGCGGCGCCCGGCCGCCGAGGACCACGACCGGCGCGCCGTTGAACCGGGCGGTCGTGATGGCGCTCATCCCGTTCGTGACGCCGGGACCGGCGGTGAGCACGGCCACCCCGGGCCGGCGGGTCAGCTTGGCGACGCCCTCGGCGGCGAAGGCCGCGGTCTGCTCGTGCCGGGTGTCGACGATGCGCAGCTCGCGGGCCACGCAGGCGTCGTAGATCGGGAAGACGTGCCCGCCCGAGAGCGTGAAGATCTCCGCCACGCCGAAGCGCTCGAGCGCCGCCATCGCCAGCGTGCCGCCGTGGCCCTCGACCTTCTCCACTGCCCGTTCCCGGCCCATCGCCGTCCTCCTCCGGTCGTCCCGGAGGGGGAGGCTAGAACAGCCGGGCCACAAGCCCCTGTCTGTGCCCGTCATGAAGGCGTAACCTGATGAGGCTCTCCGGAGGAAGGAAGGGGCGTGGACAGGAGACGGGTGGGCACGCCGTTGCGGATCGGCGCCAGCGCCGTGATGCTCGCCGTCCTCGTGCCGCGCGTCCACCTGGGCTCGCTCCTCCCGGCCTGGACCCTGCGCACCGCCCTCCTCCTGGGGGCGGCGCTCGCGGTGACCCTCCTCGGCATCCTGCTGTCGACGCTGCGCTGGCGGCAGGTGCTGACGGCCCTGGGGCTGCGGGCCCGCGTGCGCACGCTGTTCTCCGCGTACCTGGCCGGCCAGTTCGTCTCCAACTTCCTGCCGTCGACGATCGGCGGTGACGTGCTGCGGGTCACCCGCGCGACCAGGGCCACCGGGTCGAGCCACGGCACGTTCGCCTCCGTCGTGCTCGAGCGCCTGACCGGGTGGCTGGTGCTGCCGCTGATCACGATCGGCGCGTTCGTGGTGAACCCGGGCCTGCGCGAGCTGGGGGCCGCCAGCCGCACCGCCTTCGCCCTCGCCGTGGGGACGCTCGGCCTGCTCGTCGTCGTGCTCCTCGTCGGCGCCAACCCCCGCCTCGGCCGGCGCCTCGCCGACAAGGAGGGATGGCGCCGCTTCGTCGGTGCCGTGCACCTCGGCATCGAGCGCTTCCGCCAGCATCCGGCCGCCGCCGCCTCGGTGCTGCTCGTGGGCTTCGCCTACCAGCTCATGGTGGTCCTCGCCGCCTTCCTCGCCGCCCGGGCCCTCGGCCTCCCCATCGGGCTCACCGCCGTGCTGGCGTTCATGCCCGCCGTCGCCATCGCCCAGGTGCTGCCGATCTCGCTCGGCGGGCTCGGCATCCGCGAAGGCGCCTTCGTGCTGTTCCTCGCCCCTCTCGGTGTCACGATCAGCCAGGCCGTCGCCCTCGGGCTCCTGGTCTACGGGTTGAACCTGGCCGTCAGCCTGCTCGGCGCGCCCGCCTTCGCGGTGGGCCCCAAGCCCCAACCGACGGCTGCGGCGGTGTGAGCACCAGCGCACCGACGCCGGCCCCGCCGGCGTCCGGCGGCGACACCCGACCGCCCCGCCTGCGGTGGTGGAAGGAGGTGCTGTACGTCGCCGCCTTCTACCTCGTCTACTCGCTCGTGCGGAACACGTTCGGGTCGGCCGCGGTCGAACCGGTCGACGCCTTCCGCAACGCCGAGCGCGTCATCGGCTGGCAGCGGGCGATCGGCCTCTACCACGAGGAGACCATCCAGGGCTGGTTCCTGGGCTGGACGTGGTTCATCGCGTTCTGGAACTACTTCTACGGCACGTTCCACTTCGTGGTCACGGCCGGCGCGCTGGTGTGGCTGTTCCGGCGGCATCCGGCGCGCTACCGCTTCTGGCGAACCGCCCTGGCGGCGACGACAGGGCTGGCGATCATCGGCTATGCCACCTTCCCCCTGATGCCGCCGCGGCTGCTGCCCGAGTTCTGCACCGACCACCCCGGGGCCTGCCGGGAGGACTACGACTACGTCGACACGCTCGCCGACGACCGCTACCCCGCCCTGTGGTCGTTCGACGACGAGCGCATGGAGCAGCTCTCGAACCAGTACGCCGCCATGCCCTCGATGCACTTCGGGTGGTCGGCGTGGTGCGCCCTGGCGCTGTTGGGGGTCACGCGCCGGCGCCGGAACCGGGGGCTGCTCGCGGCCTACCCGTGGGTCACGCTCTTCGCCATCGTGGTCACCGCCAACCACTTCTGGCTCGACGCCGCCGGGGGTGCGCTCGCCCTCGCCGCCGGCGCCGGCGTGGCGTGGCTGTGGGTGCGCCGCCTCGCGCCGGCGGCGCCAGGCGGCGAGGGCGTCGACGGCCCCGACCGGGAGCCGGTTCAGAAGATCGAGTAGCCGCCGTCGATCACAAAGGTGTCGCCGGTGTGGTAGGCCGACGCGTCGCTGGCCAGGTACACGGCGATGCCGCCGAAGTCCTCGGGCGTGCCCCAGCGCCGCACCGGCACGCGGGGCAGCACCTTCTCGGTGAAGCGGTCCCACGAGAGCACGCCGTCGGTCATCGGGGTCTCGATCCAGCCCGGCAGGATCGAGTTGGCGCGTATGCCGTGGCGGGCGAGCTCGACGGCGAGCGCCTTCATCATCGAGATCACACCCCCCTTGGTGGCGGCGTAGTGCTGCCCGCGGGGCTGGCCCTCGATGGCGGCCAGCGAGGCGGTCACGGCGAGGCTGCCGCCGGCGCCGCGCTCGACCATGTGGCGCGCCGCGGCGCGCAGGGTGAGGAAGGCGCCGTCGAGGTTGACGCGCAGCACCCGACGCCACTCGTCGAGGCTCATCTCGAGGAACGACGGCGCCATGCCGCCGACGCCGGCGTTGGCGAAGCAGGCGTCGACCCGACCCAGCGCCTCGATGGTGCCGGCGAAGGCGGCCTCCACCTCGCCCTCGTCGCCCACGTCGCAGCGAAACGCCGCCACCGGAGGGCCGATCCTCTCCAGCTCGGCCGAGGCGGCGGCGTTCTTGGCCTCGTTCGTGCCCCAGATGGCCACGCCCGCGCCCGCCTCGGCGAGGGCCCGGGCCATACCCAGGCCGATGCCACTGTTGCCACCCGTCACGAGGGCGACCCGTCCGGTCAGGTCGAAGGTGCTGGCCATGGCCGGGGAGCGTAGGCGGCCCGGACGCGACGCTCGACCTGGAGATCGCCGCTCAGTCGCTCAGGATCTCCCGCACGGCGAGCTCCAGCCCCCGCACCTCCCCGTACAGCACCACGGGCCGCCGGGTGTAGCGGACCTCGCCGTCGGGCGAGTCGGCCACCGTGAGGTCGAGGCGGTGCACGTCGAGGTAGCGGAGTGACACGAAGGGCCCCTGGCACCGCGGCGGCTCGCCCCGCTGGCGCCCGAAGCACAGGTTCGGCGCCAGGTGGCCGGGTTCGATGAAGACGAACCCCCGCACCGGAAGCGGTTCACCGGTGGCCCGTTCGACGGCCATGGGCACCGAGAGCGCCGCGTCGGTCGCCTCCGCCAGCTCGACGCCGGACTCCTCACCCAGCAGCAGCACGAGCCGGACGACCCCGACCACGAGGGCGAGCACCAAGAGGGCCATCAGGATGTGGAAGACCCGGTCGGGTATGCGGGGCAGGCGGACCGGCATCGCTCAGGAGGGACCGGGCCGGCTCGGCGGCGTACCGGCGCCGCCCGGGCCACGGCGCACCCACGTGACGGGCACGGCCTCGGCGATGCCCTTCAGCCGGCGGCGCCGAGGGCGGCCCACCTCCACACCGGGGAGGGCGCGGGCCGGCCCGGCGACCACGTCGGTCACCTGCACCCGGCCGCCCTTGGTCGCCTCGGTCACCCGTGCGGCCACGTTCACGACGTGCCCGATCACGTCGTGGCGCTGGACGACCACGGGGCCGTGGTGGATGCCGGCCCGAAGCCGCAGCCCGCCCGACTCCACCTCCAGCAGCTCCAGGGCGGCGAGCACCGCCGCCTCCGGACCGGGGAAGGTCAGCAGCAGCCCGTCGCCCAGGCGCTTCACGACCCGACCGCCTCGGCTGCGCACGACCGGACCGACGGCGCGGTGGTGGGCGGCGAGCAGGCGGCCGGCGGCGTCGTCGCCGCGCTCGCCGCAGAAGGCGGTGAAGCCCTCGAGGTCGGTGAACACCACCGACAGGTCGGTGGTCGGGGCCGACCCGTCGTCGGCCTCGGCGTCGGCCGAGAGCACCTGGATGGCCGAGAGGCCGATGCTGGCGAGCAGCGACGGCCGCTGCTCGACCGTGCGCTCGAGGAAGCGCTCGACCACGTCCATCGGCGCCGCCGTGCTGAACGGCGCCGAGGACGGGTCCTCCACCCAGGCGCGGTCGACGATGCCCAGCTCGACGGCCTGCGAGAGCCGGTCGTCGTCACCCCGCAGCCGCTCGGCGATGCGCTCGGCGATGCTGCGGCGCAGGGAGGCGACGGCCTGACGGCCGGCCTCGCGCGGGCGGTCGGGCAGCGGCACGGCCCGACGCTAGCGGCCGGGCCCGGCCGGGAGAACACCTGACCGCCTCGGCGGCGCGGGTCGAGAACCGGCAGTGGGGGCGGTAGCGTGCAGGGCACCGTGTCACCCACGCCGGGAGCGCTCCCGAGCGGGAGGAACCGTTGACCAAGTTGCTCGAGTCGATCTCCGGACCCGCGGACCTGCGCCGCCTCGACCGCGCCCAGCTGGACCAGCTGGCCGCCGAGCTGCGGGCGGTCATCGTCGAGACCGTCGCAGCCAACGGCGGCCACCTCGGCTCCAACCTGGGCGCCGTCGAGCTGACCCTCGCCCTGCACCGGGTGTTCGACTCGCCCCGCGACGTGCTGCTGTGGGACACGGGCCACCAGGCCTACGTGCACAAGCTGGTGACCGGCCGCCTCGACCGCTTCGCCACCCTCCGCCAGGCCGGCGGGCTGTCCGGCTACCCCAGCCGGGCCGAGTCCGAGCACGACTGGATCGAGAACAGCCACGCCTCCACGATCCTGTCCTACGCCCACGGGCTGGCCACGGCCTTCGCCCGCCGGGGGCTGAACCGCCGGGTGGTCGCCGTCATCGGCGACGGGTCCATGACCGGCGGCATGGCCTACGAGGGCCTGAACAACCTGGGGCACAGCAACACGAACGTGACGATCGTGCTGAACGACAACGGGCGGTCGTACGCGCCGACGGTGTCGCTGTTGTCGGAGAGCCTGGCCCGCATCCGCGTGAACCCCACCTACATGCGCCGGCAGCGCAAGCTCGAGGAGTTCGTCCGGGACCTGCCGCTGCTCGGCGAGCAGCTCGAGAAGGGCCTCGAGGGCGCCAAGGCCGCCCTGCGCGAGATCTTCGAGCCCCCGGCCTTCTTCGAGATGCTGGGCGTGCGCTACACCGGGCCGTTCGACGGCCACGACGTCGAGGGCCTCGAGTCCGCCCTGCGCAACGCCGACCAGTTCGACGGTCCCACCGTCGTGCACGTGCTGACCCAGAAGGGTCGGGGCCACAAGCCCGCCGAGGACGACCCGGTCAAGCGCCTGCACGACACCGGTCCCACGACCAAGCCGGGCTCCTACACCGCGGCGTTCACCGACGCCCTGATCGCGGCGGCCGAGCGCGACCCGTCCATCGTGGCCATCACCGCGGCGATGCCCGACTCCACGGGGCTGCTCCCCTTCGGCGAGCGGTTCCCCGACCGCCTCATCGACGTGGGCATCGCCGAGCAGCACGCCGTGACGGCGGCGGCGGGCATGGCCATGGGCGGGCTGCGACCCGTCGTGGCGATCTACTCGACGTTCCTCACCCGGGCCTTCGACCAGATCAACCTCGACGTCGGCCTCCACGGCCAGCCCGTGGTGTTCTGCATCGACCGGGCCGGCATCACCGGCGACGACGGGGCGAGCCACCACGGCGTGCTCGACATGGCCCTGCTCACCAAGGTGCCGGGGATGACCGTGCTGGCGCCCTCGTCGTACCAGGAGCTCGCCGTCATGTTCGACACGGCGCTGTCGATCACCGACGGGCCCGTGGCCGTGCGGTGGCCGAAGACCGCCGCCCGCCAGGTCGGGCCCGACGAGGTCGGCTCGGGGCTGGCGGCCCGGCGCGTCCGCCGGGGCGACGACGTCGCCATCCTCGCGGTGGGCAAGCTCGTCGAGGCCGCCGAGGACGCCGCCCGCATCCTCGCCGACCAGGGCGTGGAGGCCACCGTGTGGGACGTGCGCTGCGTGAAGCCCCTCGACCCGGCCATGCTCGCCGACGCCGCCCGCCACCCCCTGGTGGTCACCGCCGAGGACGGCATCCGAGAGGGCGGGGCGGGCACCGCCATCGTCGACGCCCTGGCCGGGTTGTCCGATGCGCGCACCGCCCCGCCCGCGCTCGTGCTCGGCGTGCCCGTGGCCTACATCCCCCACGGCAACGCGGATGCCATCCTCGCCGACCTCGGCCTCGACGGTCCCGGCATCGCCGCCGCCGTCCTGCGCGCCCGCACCGCCGCCCCGGTCTCCGCCGAGTAGCGCACCCCACACCGCGAGCTCGAGGCTGAGCGCAGCGGAACCCGCCGCGCTGAGCCTCGAGTACGGGGGGTGTGCGGGGTCAGCCGCGCAGCGTGGTGAGCGCCTCGGCCCAGGGGGTGCTCGCGGCGATGAGCTTGCGGGCGCGCATCGCGTGGGCGGGCAGGCCCATGCCCAGCGCGCCGACGACCGTGCCGTCCCGGCCGTAGAGGGCGACGAACTCCATCGCCTCGAGCGAGCCGGCGACCACCTCGACGGTGAGATCGGCGCCGATGCGGCCCACCGACTGGATCTTGCGGTCGTACTGGTCGGACCAGAAGTAGGGCACCGGCGCGAACGGTTCGGCCTCGCCGTCGCCGGCCAGGAGGCGCGTGCCGGCAGCCGCGCCCTGCTGCACGGCGTTGTCCCAGTGCTCGACCCGCATGACCTCGCCGAACAGCCGGTTGGGCCAGCGGGCGACGTCACCGGCTGCCACCACGCCCGGCGCGGCCAGGCAGGTCTCGTCGCACACGACACCGTCGCCGAGCGTGAGCCCCGAACCCTCCAGCCAGCCGGTGGCGGGCACCACCCCGATGCCCACCACCACGACCGCCGCCTCCACCGACGAGCCGCCCGCGAGCCGCACCCGGGCGACCCGCCCGTCGGCACCCGCGTCGACGCCCTCGACCCCGACGCCCAAGCGCAGGTCGACCCCGTTGGCACGGTGCAGCTCGGCCGCCGCCCCGCCCACCGCATGGCCTGTCACCCGGGCCAGCGGCGCGGCGAGGGGCTCGACCATGGTCACCTCCAGGCCGCGGCCCCGGCACGTGGCCGCCACCTCGCCGCCGATGAACCCGGCGCCGACCACGACCACGCGATCGGGCGTGGCGTCCAGGTCGGCCCGCAGCGCGAGGGCGTCGTCGAGCGTCCGCAGGACGTGCACGCCGCCGATGCCCTCGGCACCGGGCAGCGGGCGGGGCGCGGCGCCGGTCGCCACGACCAGCCCGTCGAACCCGAGAGCCTTGCCGCCGTCGAGGGTGACCGTGCGGGCGCCGAGGTCGAGCCCGGTCGCCCGCCGGCCGAGCAGCCACTCGGCGTCGAGACCCGCGAGGCGCTCGCCGCTGCGCAGCGCGGCCCTCTCGGGTGCCCACTCCCCCGCCAGCACCTGCTTCGACAGCGGCGGGCGGTCGTAGGGCTGGTGGGGCTCGTCGCCGACGATCGTCAGCCGCCCGTCGAACCCGGCCCGCCGGACCGCCTCGGCCGCCGACAGCCCGGCGAGCGACCCG
>SIRW01000016.1 GCA_004366205.1 Actinomycetota bacterium
GACCGGCCGGCCGGCGTGGCGGGCGACGGCGGCGGCCGCCCGGCTCCCGGAGACGGCGAGGAGGCCGTCCGGGCCGGCCGCGGCGGCCTCGAGCACGACCGCGTCGCACGACGCGGCCGCCGCGCCGACGCCGGCCTCGGGCACCTCGGTCGCCTCGATGCCAGCGGTGGCCAGGCGCCGCAGCAGGGGCAGGGCCTCGCCGCCGGCGTCGAGGACCAGCGCCCGCACGTCGCCCCGCCGCACGAGCCCACCGGCGACCACGTCGGGCCAGCCCACCACCAGCACCCGGGCATCGTCAGGCAGGGCGCCGGCGAGGTGCCGGGGGGTGCGGTCGGACTCGACCTCGCGGCAGAAGCGCCGGCCCGCCGCGTCGCTGTCGGATGCCGTGAGCATCCGCGCCGCCAGGCACCACATGGCGCCCGCGGTGGGGTGGCGGGCGAGCAGGCGCCGGCAGGCGGTCACGAGCTCGGCGTGGTCGAAGGCGAGCCCCCCGAGCGCGCCGGCGGCCTCGTCGACCAGCATCGCCTGGTCGACCCGGCCGGCGCGGGCCACGTAGCGGAGCCGCTCGATTGGGTGCACACCCCGACGATACGCCCAGTCTCCAAGGTCACCCCGCCCGGTGCCCTGCGCTACGTTCTCGCGGCGTGGCCACCGACCCTCCCGCCGATCTCACGCTCACGCCCCTGAACGGCGAGCCGCACCCCATCCGGGGGTGGGTCACGACGTTCCACCTCGCCTTCGTGGCGCTCGACCCCTACACCTACGAGAGCGCCTGGCTGCTCGAGACCGCCGGCCGCATCCTGCGGCACTACGACCAGGCCGACTGCCGGGTGGCGTGGGTGATCACCTGCACCGCGCCTGAGGCCCGGCAGTTCCTGGGCCCGTGGGCCGACGAGATCCTCACGTTCGTCGACCCTGACCGCGAGGTCGTGAAGGCGTTCGGGCTCGAGCTCCTGCCGGCGTTCGTGCACGTGCGCCAGGACCTCAGCGTCGCCGGGGCGGCCGAGGGCTGGGACCCGCCGGCGTGGCGGGAGGTGGCCGCCGAGCTGTCGCGGGTGATGAGCTGGAGCCGCCCGGTGATCCCCGCTGCCGGCGACCCCGCGCCCTACGAGGGCAGCCCCGCCCTGGGCTGACCGGACCTGGCCAGGGGCTCGCGCTCAGCCGACGATGCCGCCTTTGGTCATGGAGATGACGTCGAGGGCCCGGTCGACCTCCTCGTCGGTCATGAGGCCCCGCTCAACGACGATCTCCCGGATCGAGCGGCCCGACACGGTCGACTCCTTGATGACCTTGGCCGCCTCCTCGTAGCCGATGTAGGGGTTGAGGGAGGTGCCGATCGAGGGCGAGGACTCGGCGTAGGCCTTGCAACGCTCCTCGTCGGCCTCGATGCCGTCGATGCACCTGTCGGCGAACACGACGCTGACGTTGGCGAGCAGGCGGATCGACTCGAGCAGGTTGCGGGCCATCACCGGCATCATGACGTTGAGCTCGAAGTTGCCCTGCGACCCGCCGAAGGCGATGGTCGCATCGTTCCCGATGACCTGGGCGCCGACCTGGCACACTGCCTCGGGGATGACGGGGTTGACCTTGCCGGGCATGATCGACGAGCCGGGCTGGAGGTCGGGGATGCGGATCTCGGCCAGGCCGGTGCGGGGGCCGCTGCCCATCCAGCGGAGGTCGTTGGCGATCTTGACGAGCGACACTGCGACGGTGCGGAGCTGACCCGAGCACTCGACGAGCGCGTCCCGGGCGCCCTGGGCCTCGAAGTGGTCCTCGGCCTCGGTCAGCGGGAGGTCGAGCTTGTCGGCGAGACGGGCGATGACCTTGGCGCCGAAGCCCTTGGGGGCGTTGATCCCGGTGCCGACGGCGGTGCCGCCGAGGGGCAGCTCGCACACGCGGGGCAGCGACGACCGCACCCGCTCGATGCCGAGCTCGACGGCCCGGGCGTAGCCGCCGAGCTCCTGGCCGAGCGTGACCGGCGTGGCGTCCATGAGGTGCGTGCGCCCGGACTTCACGACGTTCTTGAACTGCCGCTGCTTGCGGCGCAGCGACGTCGCCAGGTGCTCGAGCGCGGGCAGCAGGTCCTCGGTGATCGCCCGGGCGGCGGCGATGTGGATCGCCGAGGGGAACATGTCGTTCGACGACAGCGGGTTGTTGACGTGGTCGTTGGGGTGGACCTTCTCGCCCAGCGCCTCGCTCGCCAGCGTCGCCAGCACCTCGTTCATGTTCATGTTCGACGACGTGCCCGACCCGGTCTGGAACACGTCGACGGGGAACTGGTCGTCCCACGTGCCGGCGATGACCTCGTCGGCGGCGGCGGCGATCGCCTCGGCCATCTTCTTGGGGATGGCCCGGCGCCGGGCGTTCTCGAGCGCCACCGCCCCCTTGATGGCGGCGAGGGCGGCGATGAGGTGGGTGTCGATGGTCAGGCCCGAGATCGGGAAGTTCTGCACCGCCCGCTGGGTCTGGGCCGCCCACTTGGCCGAGGCCGGGACCCGGACCTCGCCCATCGTGTCGTGCTCGATGCGGTACCCGTCGTCTACGTGGTCGTTGGCGCCGTCGCTCATGGCCGGACGCTACCGCGGCCCTTCCGAGGGCCCGCAACCGTGGGCGGGCCCCACGGGTGCGGTCAGCGGGCGGTCCACCCACCGTCGACGGTGAGCACGCTGCCGGTCACGTAGGTGCTGGCGTCGGAGGCGAGGAACAAGAGGGCGCCGTCGAGCTCGTGCTCCTCGCCGGGGCGGGCCGCCGGTGTGTTCCGGCGGACGAAGTCCATCGACCGCTCGTCGTCGAACATCTCGGCGGTCATCTCCGACGGGAACCACCCGGGGGCCAGGGCGTTCACCCGCACCCCCCGGCGGGCCCACTGGCTGGCGAGCTCGCGGGTGAGGTTCACGACCGCGGCCTTGGTGGCCGTGTAGCCCGCCTGCGAGATCGGGTGGCTGGCGACGAGGCCGAGCACCGACGAGAGGTTCACGATGCTGCCCCGCCCGGCCGCCAGCATCGGCCGGGCCGCGGCCTGGCTGAGGGCGAACAGGGCGACGAGGTTGGTGTCGACCACCGAGCGGAACAGCTCGAGCGGCTCGTCCTCGGCGGGCTGACCGGGATCGCCGACGCCGGCGTTGTTCACCAGCACGTCGAGGCGCCCGAAGCGCTCGAGGGCGGCGGCGACGAGGCGCTCCGGCGTGCCGGGATCGGTGAGATCGGCGGGGACGGC
>SIRW01000017.1 GCA_004366205.1 Actinomycetota bacterium
CTGCTCTCCGGTGGCTTCGACTCCGCGGTCGCCACGTGGATGGCGCTGCGCTGGGGCAGTCCCGTCGACCTGCTGCACGTCGAGCTCGAGTGCTCCCAGCGCGACCACGCCCTGGCCGTCGCCTACGAGCTGTGGAACCGCTGGGGCGCGGGCTGCCGGCCCCGCGCGTGGGTGGTCGACTTCACCGAGGTGCGCGAGGCGCTGTTCCGGCACATCGACGACGGCCACCGCCAGGTCGTGCTGAAGCAGCTGATGCTGTCCGCGGCCTCGCTCGTGGCCAGCGAGGAGCGCCTCGCGGCCCTGGTCACCGGCGAGTCCGTCGGGCAGGTCTCCACCCAGACCGTCGAGAACCTGGTGCAGATCGACCGGGCCCACGCCCACACGGTGCTCCGGCCGCTCGCCGGGCTCACCAAGGCCGAGATCGTCGCCCGGGCCAACGCCATCGGCACCGGCGCGCTCTCGTCGCGCGCCCGGGAGGTCTGCGACCTCTCGACGGGACCGGTCGAGACCGCCGCTCGGCCGGGCCGGCTGCGGCGCGCCGTCGCCGCGCTGCCCGGCGACCTGGTGCCGCGAGCCGTGGCGGCCCGGCGCGTCCTGGACCTGGACCGGTGGCACCCCGGCGCCGAGCCCGCCCCGCCGCTCGAGCGCTCGGCGGCCGCACGAGCCTGAGCGGTTTGCGCTCCGCGCCGGCGGGGGACAACCATCCCGTCTCGGTGGTGCCCGGCACGACGTGACCGGGCGGCGGCACGGGTTCGAGCTCGTTGGTCACACGCATCTCCGGTCCCCACGATCACGACGACGGCATCGACCAGGCCACGGCCGCGGCGTCGGCGGGAGCGGTCCGCGACCACCACCTGACCCGCCGGCGGCTGCTCACCCACGACGGCGAGCTCGTGCGCCTCGAGTTGCCACCCCGCCCCGAGATGCTCCGGCTCGCCCGCCAGGTGACCGCCTCGGTCGCCGCGTCGGCAGGGCTCGACGCCGAGCAGCGCGACAGCCTGGCCGTGGCCGTCTCGGAAGCCTGCACCAACGCGCTCGAGGCCCACCTGCAGGCCCGCCGGAGCGAGCCCGTGGGCGTCCAGTGGCGGCCGCTGCCCGACGGGCTGGAGGTCACCGTCGAGGACCGGGGCGGCGGGTTCGACCCGGACGCGCTCGCCCCGCGGCCACCGAGCGACCACCCCGGCCACCTCGACGTCGAACGGGGCTGGGGCCTCTCGCTCATGCGGGCGCTCGTCGACGAGCTCGCCATCGAACGGACCCCGCACGGCACCCGGGTCCGGCTGGTGGCGCGTCGCTGAGACCGGTTACGGGTTGCGGCGCAGCACCAGGCGCACGGCGGTGCCACCGTCGTCGCTCACGAACTCGACCTCGTCCATGAGCGAGCGGATGAGCTGGATGCCCCAGCCCCGCTCGTGCGCCACGTCCTCGATGCCCTCGGGGCCGGGGCGGGCGGGCACGGCGTTGGGGTCGAAGCCTTCGCCCCGGTCCTGGATCCGCACCTCGAAGGCGTCGTCGTGGACGAAGCAGCGCAGCACGATGGGCGCCTCGGAGGTCGGGTCGCGGTGGGCCTCCATGGCGTTGGTGCAGGCCTCGGACACGGCGATGCGCAGGTCGTCGAGGCGCTCGTCGTCGAGGTCGGGCACGGTGCCCGCCGTGGCGACCGCCACGGACCGGGCCACGCCGATCATCCCTGGGAGCGCCGGGAACTCGAACCGCACCACCTCACCGAGCACGGAGCGAGGCTAGCAACGACCGGCGGCGCCGGTGTTACGGTTCACCCTGCCGTCGCCGGCCGACTACGCCGGCCGTCCCCCCGGAGGGCTCCCATCAAGGCCGACCACACCAGAATCGAGCATCCCGCCGAGGTCCGGTTGGTGGTCCCGGCCGATCCGCTGATGCTGCGGGTGGCCCGGTTGACGGCAGCGGGGCTCGGCACCCGGATCGGCTTCAGCTACGACGAGGTCGAGGACGTGAAGATCGCCGTCGACGAGCTGTGCTTCAGCCTGCTCGGCTCGAAGGGCCGCCCGGGGAGCCTGGAGCTCACCTACCGGCTGAACGGCGACACGTTGACCGTCGAGGGCGTGGGGCGGTTCGAGGGTGGACGGGCGGGCGCGCCCAGCGACCTGTCGGCGCGCATCCTCGAGGCGGTCGTCGACGAGCACGAGCTCGTCGCCGGCGACGGTGAGCCCGCCCGCTTCCGGCTCGTGAAGCGGCGGAGCGCCAACCGCGATGGCTGAGGGCCGGCCGGACAAGGCCGAGCTGTTCGAGCAGTTCCACGAGCTCGCGCGCACCCGCGACCGGGCGGTCCGGGACCGCCTCGTCGAGGCGCACCTCGGGCTCGCCGAGTACCTCGCCCGCCGGTTCGCCAACCGGGGCGAGCCGCTCGACGACCTCATCCAGGTCGCCTCGCTCGGGTTGGTGAAGGCCGTCGAGCGCTTCGATCCCGAGCGAGGGCTCGAGTTCACCACCTTCGCGACGCCGACGATCGTCGGCGAGCTCAAGCGCCACTTCCGCGACAAGGGCTGGGCGGTGCGGGTGCCGCGCCGCGTGCAGGAGCTGCACCTGCTCGTCAGCCGGGTGGTCGACGAGCTGTCGCTCGACCTCGGTCGCTCCCCCACCATCGACGAGATCGCCGAGCGGGCCGGCATCAGCGGCGACGAGGTCCTCGAGGCCATGGACGCCGGGGCCGCGTACCGGTCGACCTCGCTCGACGCGCCGGGCGGGGCCAACGACGACGAGGACTCGCGGGGCCTGCTCGGCCAGCTCGGCGAGCGCGACCCGGAGCTGGTGCGGGCCGAGGCCCGAGCCGAGCTCGGGCCGCTGATCGCCACCCTGCCCGAGCGCGAGCAGGTGATCCTCTACCTGCGGTTCTACGAGGGTCAGACCCAGTCCGAGATCGCCCAGCACCTGGGCATCAGCCAGATGCACGTCTCGCGCCTGCTGGCACGCAGCCTCCAGCAGCTGCGCGAGCGGGCCGAGGCAGGCGACGACGGGAACGGCACGACCCCGGCCTGAGCCGGGGTCGTGCTCGCTGGTGGAGCGCCTCGGGCGGGAGGCGCCGTCAGTCCCTGTCGAAGGCGTCCTTCACCTTGTCGACGGCCTCGTTCGCCTTCTCCTTCACGGTGGAGGCAGCCTGATCCACCTTCCCTTCGCGCTTCAGGTCGTCGTCGCCCGTGATGCTGCCGGCGGCCTCCTTGGCGCGGCCCTTCAGGTCGTCGGTCTTCTCGCCCATCTGCATCGACCTCCTGTGTCGTCGTAGGCCCAAGGGGTACCCGCCCGTGCGCGCCGGGCAAACGGGTTCGTGGCACCGTCGAGGCGGCAGGGCGTGCCACGCTCTGGTCATGGCGCACTCCCACCTCGACCACGACGCGCCCCCCGCGACCACGGCCACCCGCCGCCTCCTCGGGCTGCTGCTCGCCCCGTTCCTGGTCGCCGGCGTCATCGGCATGGTGGTGCTCTGGCCCTCGGCCGAGCCGCACGGGATCGACCCCGCCCTGGGCGCCCCCGACGACCTGGTGCGGGCCCGGGTGGTGGCCGTCGATCGCGGCCCCTGCGCCGGCACCGACCCCGCCCTGGGCATCATCTGCGCTGTGCCGACCGTCGAGGTGCTGGAGGGACCCGACGAGGGCCGGCGCGTCGTGCTCCAGGAGCGCTCCGAGACCGGCGTCGAGACCCGCCTCGAGCCGGGCATGGGCGTGGTGCTGGGCATGTCGCTCGGGGCGCCCGAGGACTTCCGCTACTACTTCGCCGACCTCGAGCGCCGCCAGCCCCTGCTCGTGCTCTTCGTGCTGTTCTCCGGGGCGGTGATCGTGCTGGCCCGGTGGATGGGCCTGCGCGCCCTGGTCGGGACCGGCCTCAGCCTCGTGGCCCTCGCCGTGTTCGTGCTGCCCGCCATCCTCGACGGCCGCAGCCCGGTGGCCGTCGCCCTCGTCGGGGCAGCGGTGATCGCCGTGGTGACGCTCTACTTCGCGCACGGCCTCAACGTGCGCACGACCACGGCGTTGCTCGGCACGTTCGGGAGCCTGGCGCTCACCGGCGCGCTCGCCGCCGTGTTCGTCGGCGCCACCCGCCTCACCGGCCTCGCCGCCGAGGAGGCCGCCATCCTCCAGATCTCCGCTGCTCAGGTCAGCTTGTCGGGCCTCCTCCTCGCCGGGATCATCGTCGGCACGCTCGGTGTGCTCGACGACGTCACGGTGACCCAGGTGTCAGCGGTGTCCGAGCTGCGGCGCGCCAACCCCAGCTACGGGTTCGCCGAGCTGTACCGGGCGGGCGTGAGCATCGGCCAGCACCACATCGCCGCCACGGTGAACACCCTGGTCCTCGCCTACGCCGGGGCCTCGCTCCCGCTGCTGCTCCTGTTCACCCAGGCCGACCAGGGGTTCCTCGACGTCGTCAACAGCGAGGTCGTCGCCGTCGAGGTGGTGCGGACCCTGGTGGGCAGCATCGGCCTGGTGGCCTCGGTCCCCATCACGACCGCCCTCGCCGCGCTCGTGCTCAGCCGGGAGCCGGTCACCGGCCCGTCGAGCCGAACCCGCCCCGCCCCCGAGCCGACGGCGGCAGCTCCGCGACGGCCACGAAGGCCGCCTCCTCGACCCGCTGGATGACGAGCTGGGCGATGCGGTCGCCCCGCCGGACCTGGTAGTCGGTCGTGGGGTCGGTGTTGACGAGCAGCACCCGAAGCTCGTCGCGGTAGCCGGCGTCGATGAGGCCCGGGGTGTTGAGGCAGGTCACGCCGTGGCGGAGCGCCAGGCCGCTGCGGGGCTGCACGAAGCCGGCGTAGCCCGGCGGGATGGCGAGGGCGATGCCGGTGGGCACCAGGGCCCGGCCGCCGCCGGCCGGGAGCCGGGCCGGCTCGCGGGCGAGCAGGTCGGCGCCGGCGTCGCCGGTCCGGGCGTAGGCGGGCAGGTCGAGGTCCGGGTCCAACCGCAGCACCGCGATCTCCAGCACGCCGCGCAGCCTACGGGCCCGGCGCCGGGCCACCGGTACCATCGGGTCCCGTGCTCGTCTGGATGGATCTCGAGATGACCGGGCTCGACCCGATGCGCCACGTGATCGTCGAGATCGCCACGCTCGTGACCGACGACGACCTCGAGATCGTCGCCGAGGGCCCGGATCTCGTCGTCCACCAGCCGGAACCGGCGCTGGACGCGATGGAGCCGGTCGTGCGGGAGATGCACACCAGAAGCGGGCTCCTCGACGCCATCCGGGCGTCGACCACCACGCTGGAGGAGGCCGGTGCCGCCACCCTGGCGTTCCTGACCGAGCACGTCCCCGACGCCCGGTCGGTCCCCCTGTGCGGCAGCTCGATCGGCACCGACCGGCGGTTCCTCGCCGTGCACCTGCCCGCCATCGAGGAGCACCTGCACTACCGCTCGGTCGACGTCTCGACGATCAAGGAGCTCTGCCGGCGCTGGTACCCGGAGGTGCTGGCCAACGCCCCTCGCAAGGAGGGCGCCCACCGGGCTCTCGACGACATCCGCGAAAGCGTCGCCGAGTTGCGCTACTACCGCGAGACCGTGTTCCGGCAGGTGCCCGTGGGCACCCCCCCGGACGGGGAGCCCGCCGCGGATTCTTGACCGCCCGGTCAAGTAGGGTGTCGGGGCCATGGGCGCCAAGCAGGAGCAGGAGCCGGCCCGGCCCGAGGTGACCGAGGTGGCATCCGGGGTCCTCCGGATGCAGCTGCCGGTCACGATGCCGGGTCTCGGGCACGTGAACGCCTACGCCGTCGAGGACGGCCGGGGCGTGGCGATCGTCGACCCGGGCATGCCCGGTCCCATCACCTGGCGGGCGCTCGGCCGGCGCCTGGCCGATGCCGGCATCGCCCCCCGGCACGTCCACACCGTGGTGATCAGCCACTCGCACCCCGACCACTACGGCTCGGCCCGCAGGCTCGCGGAGGCCGCGCGGGCCGAGATCGTCACCCACGCCGCGTTCCGGGCCTGGTGGTCCGCGCCCCACCGCCACGACCTGACCACCGCCGGCGAGGAGGACGACGGTGACGCGCCGCCCGCGGGCACGCCGGGGGTGCCCTGGGGCCGCACGACGCCCTGGGGCGGGAGCACCTACCGGCCTCCCCTGCGCCGCCGGCTCGCCTACCGCCTGTTCCGCAGCCGGGCGGCGCGGCGCTTCGCCCCGCCCGAGCCGACCCGCCGGGTCGCCGACGGCGAGGTGCTCGCCCTGGGCGGCCGGGAGTGGGTCGCGCTGCACACCCCCGGTCACACCGCCGACCACCTGTGTTTGTTCGACCCGGCCGAGGGGGTGCTGCTCTCGGGCGACCACGTCCTGCCGACCATCACGCCGCACATCTCGGGCATCGGCACCGGGGACGACCCCCTCTCGGACTTCCTCGCCTCCCTCGAGCGGGTGGCCGGGCTCGGCGCCGTGCGCACGGTCCTGCCCGCCCACGGGCACCCCTTCGGCGACCTGGCCGCCCGCGTCAGCGAGATCGTCGCGCACCACGAAGACCGGCTGGGCCGGCTCCGCCGGGCGTCCCGGGAGCTCGGCCCGGCGACGGTGAGCGAGCTCGCCCAGCAGGTGTTCTCCCGGCGCAGCTGGGGCTCGATGGCCGAGAGCGAGACCTACGCCCACCTCGAGCACCTGCGTCGCCTGGGCGACGCCGAGCGCTGGGACGAGGACGGCCGGCTGCTCTACCGCGTCGGGTGACCCCGGACCACGGCCGACGCCCGGACGTCGCCGCCGGCGACGAGCCAGATCCACACCGTGCCGTCCTCGCCGCCGGCGGCGCGCAGCTCGACGTCGTCGGTGGGCTCGATGGCGGCGCGGTACTCGAGCTCGGCGGCCTCGGGGGTCACCCCGCGGCGGGCGAGCTCGTCCTCCACCGCCGCCCAGGTGGCGGCGTTGTTCACGTGGCCGAGCACGTCGAGGTCCGTGGCTCGCAACGGCCACGGCCGGGTCGGGGCGTCGTCGGGTGGGGCCGGATGGCGCAGGCGCGCCCGTACCGTTCGGCCGCCGGCGGCGCTCGCGTAGCGCTCGAGGAAGTCGGGGGGGAGCGGCGCGGGCCGGTTCGTCCCGGGGTCGAGGTGCACCCAGAGGGCGGCGACCTCGACGTGGCCGCCGCGGTCGCCGGTGATCGAGCTGCGCCGCTCGGCCCAGCGGGACCCCAGGCCGCCGCAGAACGTCGTGAACGTCAGGCGCTCGCCGATGCGGGGCCAGCGACCGGCCACGACGGCGGTGCGGCGGGTGACCCAGGGCGCGCCGGGATCGAGCCCGGCGTCGGCGATGTCGTCGTTGCCCACGTCCTGGAGCAGGCGGGCGACGGCGTCGAGGCGCAGCCGGCCCGAGGGGTCGGCGTCACCGAGCCGGACACGGCGCGTCGCCGTGAAGGTGCGGCCCTCGGTGGGGACGGGCACGAGCTCGGGGTCGGGGTCGGGGGCGGGCACGGCCGGCGAGGGTAGTGGACCCTCCGGCCCGCCTTACGATGCACCGGTGCCGGCCCGCTCCTGTGACCGACTGCGCGCCGCGCAGGTGCTCGCCGCGCTGGCCGACGGCGTGCTCACCAGCGCCCTGCCGCTGCTCACGGCGACGGTCACCCGAGACCCGTTCGCCGTCGCCCTCGTGGTGGCCGCCCAGCGGCTGCCCGGCGCGGTGGTCGCCGCCGGCGGCCGGTTCGGCGCCATCCCGGGTGACGACCGCACCGCCGCCGCGTTGCTGACGAGCGTGCGGGCGGTGGTCGCCGGCGGCCTGGTCCTGACCGAGCTGGCGGGCGGGCCCCGCTGGGTGGTCCTGATGGTGGCGGCGGCCGTGCTCGGCCACGCCCAGGCGCTCGACGACGCCCGGCCCCACGCCGCCGGCGGTCGGGCCGTGGCCGCCCACGGTGCGGGCATCCCGCTGGGCGCCGTGCTGTTCTCCCTCACCGCGCCGGCGCCGTTCGCCCTCGACGTCCCGCTGCTCGCCGCGGCCGGGCTCGTGGCGCTCTCGGGCCGGCCCCGGCGCGAGCCCCGGCCCGCCCCGCCGCCCGCGCCGGCGACCGGCGGCGGCCGGCTGCTGCTGACCGACGCCCGGCTCGCCACCACCACGCTCGCTCGAGCCACGGGCGCGGCCGGCACCGCCGCCGCCCTGGGCGTCGTGGTGCTGCTCGCGCTCGAGGTGCTCGGCGTGGGTGCCGTGGGCTTCGGGCTGCTGCTCGCGGTGCTGGCGGCCGGTTCGGTCTTCGGGATCGGTGCGGCCCCGCTGCTGGCCAGGGGTGCCCCCGGCCGCCTGCCGGTCGCCGCCAGCCTGTTCGTCGCGGCAGTCGCCGTGGCCGGTGCCAGCGCGCTCGACGACCCGATCCTGGCGGCGACCGCGCTCAGCGGGGGCCTGGCCGCGGCCACGTGCGGGGGCGTGCTGGCCCTGGCGGCGGCGCACGATGCCGCCCACCAGGCGACGGACGGAACCGGGAGCGGTGGCGGGCCGCCGGAGCCGCCTCGGGGACGGGACGCCGTGCTGCGGGCCCAGGCGGCCGTGGT
>SIRW01000018.1 GCA_004366205.1 Actinomycetota bacterium
GCGTCGATGCCCGATGCGTCCCGCCCGTACAGGGCGAGCTCGAGGTCTTCGGTGCGGACCCGGTCCGGCGCCAGCGCCCGCCGCAGGTCGGCCACGAGCGGATCGGCGGCGGCGGTGCTCGGCCCGGCGCGGGTCACCCGATCACGGTAGCGCCGCGCCATCAGCCACCGAACCCGAGGTGCCCGGGCCCGGCACCGGGCGCGCTGAGCCTCGGGCACGGGGTACCGCCGTCCCCCGCCTGTACTCGAGGCCTGGCGTGGCGGAGCTCGGTCCGCTGGGCCTCGGGGGTTCCGAGTCCAGTGCCGTCCCGTAGCCTGTTGCGCCGTGGCCCACCGCTTTGCCCTTCGCCCCGATCCCGAGGACCTGCACGAGTACCTGTCGTTCGAGGACCCGGAGGAGGAGCGAACGTGGGTCTTCGACGTGACGTTCCTCACGAGTAGCTACCGGTGCATCTACGGCCAGGGCTGCCCGGGGGTGCTCACCGAGCCCGCGCCCGAGCTCGTCCACGGGTGCTGCACCTACGCCGCCCACTTCACCGGGGACGACGACGTCGAGCGGGTCCGGCCCTTCATCGACCGTCTCGGCCCCGACCGCTGGCAGTTCCACGGGGTGGCGGCCCGCAAGGGCGGCCCCTTGATCCGCGAGAAGGACGGGCACTGGCGGCTGCGCTCCCACCAGAACGCCTGCATCATGCTGAACCGGGTGGGCTTCCCCACCGGGCCCGGCTGCGCCCTGCACCAGGCGGCGCTCGAGGCCGGGGAGCGGCCCATGGACTGGAAGCCCGACGTGTGCTGGCAGGTCCCGCTGCGCCGGGTCGACAGCGTCGATGAGCTCGGCCACGTCACCTCCACGGTTCGGGAGTGGAAGCGCCGCGACTGGGGCGCGGGCGGCGCCGAGTTCCACTGGTGGTGCACCGACGGGCCCGGCGCCTTCGTGGCGAGCGAGCCCGTCTACGTCACGATGCGCGACGAGCTGATCGGCATGACCTCCCAAGCCGTGTACGACCTGCTGCTCGAGGCGCTCCACCGGCGGGGCACCGAGCGGCTGCTGCCCCACCCGGTCGTCCGAACGCGACCCTGAGCACACCGGTGCGCGCCCGCCGCGGCACCTCCCGGCGCGGACCCTCGCGCCCCCTCCGCACGCTGCGTAGCGATCGGCGGGGCGCGAGGCCCCGGCCGGGAGTATCGTCGTGCCCGCATGGCGGAGCTCTCCCCGGCCGACCTCGACGTTGCCGCCCGCGCCTCGCCGCAGCCCGCGACCTGCTCGACCGGTTGCTGACCCCGGTGGAGGTCCTGTGGGTCGAACCCGACGTGCACGCCGCGGCGGTGGCGACCCTCCTCGCCACCGATCAACGCGGCGTCTCCCTGGTGGACTGGGTCAGCTTCGCGGTGATGCGCCGGTACGGCCTCCGGCGGGCCTTCACCTTCGACGAGGGCTTCCGCCGTCAGGGCTTCGAGCTCGTGCCCGCCTGACCCGAGGGTCAAGTTCTGCCTACCATCGACGGGCATGAGCGTGCTCGACCTCGCCCGTGACCGGCCCGACGACCTCGCCCTCGACGACCTGGAGCGCACCCGCAGCTTCGGGGAGCTGCTCGACCGCGCCCGCCGATTCGCCGGCCTGCTCCGCCACACCTACGGCATCGAGCCCGGCGGGCACGCCGCCATGGTGATGGGCAACCGGGTCGAGTTCGTGGAGCTCCTCCTCGGCGCCCAGCTCGCCGGTGTGTGGCTCACGCCGGTCAACTGGCACCTCACCGCCGGCGAGGTCGGCTACATCGTGGAGGACTCGGGCTCGGGCCTGCTCGTCGCCGACCCCGACTACGAGGCCACCGCCCGGGCCGCCACCGACCGGCCGGTGCTCGTCGCCGGCGACGAGCTCGACGCCGCCCTCGCCGAGGTCGAGCCGCTGGAGGTCGACCCCGACGGCCCGGCGGGCGGCTCGATGCTCTACACCAGCGGCACGACCGGCCGGCCGAAGGGTGTGAAGCGGCCCCGCACGGCCGCCCTCGGTCCCACGCTGGCGGCGTCGGGTCTGGCCGGCCCGGCACTCGGGTTCGACGGGAAGGGGCCGCACCTCGTCACCGGTCCGCTGTACCACGCCGCTCCGCTCGGGTTCGCCACGATCGACCTGCACAACGGCGCGCCGCTGGTCATCATGCCCCGCTTCGATCCCGCCCAGATGCTGCGGCTCATCACCGAGCGGCAGGTCCGCAGCACGCACCTGGTCCCGATCATGTTCGTGCGCGCACTGCGGCTGCCCGAGGAGGACCGGGCGGCGTTCGACCCGTCGTCGCTGAACACGGTCCTGCACGGCGCCGCTCCGGTGTCGCCGCAGGTGAAGGCCGAGATGATCGAGTGGTGGGGTGAGGTCATCGTCGAGTACTGGGGCTCGACCGAGGGCGGCGTGTTCACCCTCGTCGGGGCCAAGGAGTGGCTGGAGCGGCCCGGCACCGTCGGCAAGGCCCTGCCCAGCTACGAGGTCTTCGCCGTCGACGACGACGGCCGCCGCCTCCCGCCCGGCGAGGTCGGCACGCTCTACTGCCGCAGCGTCCGCAGCACCGAGGTGTTCGAGTACCACGGCGACCCCGACAAGACGCGCAAGGCCCACCTCGAGCCTGGTGTGTTCACCATGGGCGACGTGGGGCGGGTCGACGAGGACGGCTACGTGTTCCTGTCGGACCGGGCCGCGGACATGATCATCTCGGGCGGCGTGAACATCTACCCCGCCGAGATCGAGTCGGTGCTCATCCAGCACCCTGCTGTCCGCGACGTGGCGGTGTTCGGCATCCCCGACGAGGAGTGGGGCGAGCAGGTGAAGGCAGCCGTGGAGCTGGCCGAGGGCCACACGCCGTCGTCGGGGCTCGAGGCCGAGATCCTGGCCTTCGCCCGCCAGCACCTGGGCGGCTACAAGGTGCCGAGGTCGGTCGACTTCGAGGAGGCCCTCCCCCGCCACCCCACCGGCAAGCTCTACAAGCGCCTGCTCCGCGACAAGTACTGGCAGCGCGAGGGCAAGTTCATCTGACCCGTGCATCGTCAGGCTGCCGGCTCGAGCCGCATCGGGTACTGGGCGGGGTGCAGCCGGTTGTCGGGGTCGGGTGCGACGAAGGCGAGGGTGCCGTCGAGGGGGTTGCCGAGCGCCGACCAGCCGCCTTCGTGCACCAGGTGGTGATGTGACCAGCACAGGGGAGCCCCGTTGTCGAGATCGGTGGGCCCGCCCTGACCCCAGTGCTCGATGTGGTGCAGCTCCAACAGGTTGCGCCAGCATCCCGGGAACGCGCAGCGGCCACCGAACAGGGCGATGAGCGCCCGCCGTTGGGCGACGGTCCAGGTCTGGGTGCGCCGCCCGACGTCCAGCACCTCGCTGCGCCCCCGGGTGACGTGGCGCACGATCCCGGCGTCACAGGCCATACGCCGCAGCGTGTGCCCCGAGATCGTCAGCCCGCCGAACAGCTCGGCACGCCCCGACCCCACCCCCACGAGCCGGTCGTAGTCGACGTTGACGTGCACGATGCGCCGCTCGCTCGGACTGGTGGATGCGGCGAGCACCGCGCCGGTCTCGGCGTCGCGTTCGATCGCCGCCTGCCCGGCTCGCACCAGCTCGATGAGCGCGTCGGCCCGCCGTTGCTGCCACGTCGCTCCATCCGGCGGGTCCACCCACTCGCCAGCCTCTTCGTCGGTAGCGCCCTCGGTCGCCTCGGTCTGCTCGTCGATCGCCTCGGCCGGCCGGCCCCAGAGGGTTTCCACTGAGTTATCCACTTTGCCCGACTTATCCACAGAGTCTCCACGTGGAGACTCATCCACAGGATGACTTTCATGCTGTTCCGTGATCGCCCTGGCGGCGACACGAGCCCGGAAGCTCTCGGCGTCGAGGTCACAGAGCAGCTCATGGGCGTCCGGCTTGGGCAGAAGCATCTGGACCATGTCCAGCTCCTCGTCGTAGGGGCGGATCCGGATCGATCGGGCACCCAGGGCCCGCTCGTCGCGAGGCGGCGCCTCCTGGTCCTGCAGGTCCTTCCAGCGTCGGACCAAGCCCTCCAGATCCGCCACCGACGCCGAGCGAGCTGCGTTCACGAACGCTCGGTCCATGCCTTCGGACGCGGCCGTGATCCTGGTGACGACCCGCAACTGACACCACGTCAGCCGCCCCGCAGCCGCCGCCTCACACAACACCGGCCGCCGCTCCAGCTCGTGCGCCACCCGCAGCTTCTCGAACGCCGTCGCCCGCGCCACCCCCCGCTTCGCCGACAGCCAGTCCGCACACGACAACGCCCCGTCCACCGCCCAGCCCTGACGACGATCGAACTCGGCCAGGCAGCGCAGCCACCGGTAGTGCACCGCCGCTTCGTCCTCGCCCATCACCCGCAACGCCGCCGCCAGCTCGGCGAGGCTCATCGCCCCGAACTCTTCCGACCCACCACCGTCCGCACTCAGTGTTCGCATACTGTTCCCTTTGTCTCGGATACCTGTTCGTATCGTACCAAGAGGGTGTGACAGCCAGAAAGGGGTGATTCGGCGCGAGGCAGAGCCGCCGGGACGCAGCGCCGCGTGCTGAGATGGGCGGCGTGGCCCGCAGCCCCACCCGCAGCCCCGGCGGCGACCGCACGTTCACCGTGGCGTACAACCCGGATCCGGACTCGACGCTGCGCTACCTGATCCGCCTACCGGTGGGCCAGGGGTGGTTGGTGCTGAAGGCGGCCGACACGTGGCCCCGCACGTCGAAGGTGTACTGCCACCCTGCCGACGAGTGGCCCCACGACGCCGAGGTCGTGGAGGAGGTGGCCGTGCGGTCGTGCACCCGGCGGGGTCCGGCCATCGACCTGGTGCTGGATCGGGCGCGGGAGTCCCGCAGCCAGCTCGTGTTCACGACCCTGAAGGGCGGCCGCAAGGCGATCTTCTGGCAGTCGCTGCGCACGGCGAAGAAGGCCCGGCCGGGCGTGGCCGTCCCCACGGGCCGGGCGGCGGGTATCGCCGGGTTGACGATCCTGGTCGACACCCGGGAGCGCTACCCCTACAAGTTCGCCCGCCAGCAGGTGGCGACCGAGCGCCGGGCGCTCCCCCAGGGCGATTACGGCGTCGAGGCCGACGGCGAGGTCGTGGCCGTCGTCGAGCGCAAGGGCCTCGACGACCTGGCCAGCAGCCTGACCTCGGCGAAGCTGGAGCTGACGCTCGCGGAGCTCGCCACGCTCTCCCGAGCCGCTGTCGTCGTCGAGGACCGCTACTCGTCGCTGCTGAAGCACGCCAACGTGCGCCCGGCGTGGCTTCTCGACTGCCTGGCCGCCGCCCAGACCCGCTACCCCGAGGTCCCCGTCTTCTTCGCCGAGACCCGCCCCCTCGCGGAGGAGTGGACCTACCGCTTCCTGGCCGCCTCGCTCGTGGCCCTCGGCCACCTCACCCCTGCGCGTGACGACGAGTGATGCCGGCTGACAGCGCGGGCGGTGGCCGACCGGCCATGAGCGCGAGCACGAAGATGCCGCGAGCTACGAGGAGCCCGGCGGAGTCCTACGGGCGGACCTCGAAGTAGGTGTTGACGGGGTTGCCGAAGTCGTGGACCTCGAAGCGGGTGAACCCCGCCGCGGCCGCCATCTCCCGGGCCCGGGGCTCGGGGATGCCGAGCGTGCCGAGGCCCTCGCCGCCGGGCTCGCTCAGCGCCGAGGCCATGCACGACACCACCGACATGCCGTACATGAGCGCCGCCATCGGGTTGCGCTCGACGTTGTCCTCGTAGCGGGGCAGGGCCTTGGGCTCGGCCCACAACCACGTGCCGTCCTCCGCAAGCGCCCGGCGGATGGCGCCCACCACCTCGGTCGGGCGGGTCATGTCGTGCACGCAGTCGAGCGTGAGCAGGAAGTCGATCGAGCCGTCGGCGGGCAGCGGCTCGTCGGCCACGTGGTGGAACGTGACGTTGTCGACACCCGCCGCCGACCGGTTCGCCTCGGCCCGCTCGATGGCGTGCACCGACGCCTCGTAGCCGTGGAACGTCGAGGCCGGGTAGGCGACGGCCATCGTCAGCAGCGCCACCCCCGCCCCGCAGCCCACGTCGGCGACGGTCGCGCCCGCCGTGAGCTTGTCGACCACCCCGTCGAGGGCGGGCAGCATCACCGGCACCAGCATGTGGCGGTACCAGTTCGAGAACATGGCCTCGACCGACTCGGCGCCCTCGGGCCCCATGGCGTCGTAGGGGTGGCCGATCCCGGTGCGGAAGCTGTCCCGGAGCGAGGTGAACACCTCGGCCCGCTTCGGGAGGTGGCGGAACGCCCCGGCGGCGTAGAACAGGCTCGAGGGGTCGGCCAGCACCGCCGCCCCCGCCGCCGGGAGCGAGAAGCGCTCGTCGCCGTGGTGCTCGAGCAGCCGGGCGGCGCCCTGGGCCCGCAGCCACTCCCGCACCCACCGCTCGTGCAGGCCGGTCGCCGCCGCCAGCTCGGCGGCCGTCACCGGCTCCTCGGCCGCGGCGAGGGCCCGGTACAGGCCCAGTCGCTCGCCCAGGTGGATGGTTCCTGCGATGAGGAACCCCTGGAGCTGGGAGAACACCACGAACGAGTACGCCCGCAGCTCGTCGACGGTCGGGGCCGGCTGGTCGGTCATGGACGGGACGCTATCGCCGGCCATCGCTGAGCGGTCGGGAGCGGGATGGGTCCGCTAGTGCTCGTCAGGTCGGCGGGGCAGCTCGATCACCTCGCCGCCCCACGCCGAGTCCCGGCCCGGATCGTCGGCGGGCTCGGTGTCGTCGAGCTCGGCGAGCAGCAGGGCTTCGGTGGCGGCCTCGATGTCCGCGATGCGGTCGGCAGCCTCGGCTCGCAGCTCTTCCTCCAGGGCACCGAGCGTCGCCACGGCGTCGTCGACGCGCTCCTCGAGCAGCTCGGCCCGAACCTGGCGCTCCACCGTGGTACGCCAGCTCCGCAGGGCCTCGACCACGGGGGGCGGCAGCGGCCCGACGCCCGTGCCGGCGAGGCGGGTAGGTCCGCAGCCGAGGTGATGCCGGCTGCCGCCAGCTGCCCGCGTGCGGCGACGTCGGGCACGGCCTCGTCGGGGATCGGACGACGGCCCAGCGCCTCGTGCAGCTCCGCCGCGGCGGATGCGACGAACTCGCGGCGGGCCTGTTCCAGGTCGGCGAGCTCCCGGTCGAGCCACGCTCGTACGGCGCGCACCGCCTCATCCCGCTTGGCTTCGATCGCCATCCGGCGATCACCGGCACCGCGTGCGGAGGCGTCGCGGCGGAAGCGGACGGCGCCGTCTACTTCTTCGCTCCGGTGCTGGAAGTCCGCCATCGACGCTCTCCGTGACTCGTCACCCGTCATGGACGTCCGCCCGGGCGCTACCTGCGATGGTACCGACGTCGTGATCGGCTCGAAAGGGGCGGTCCGCCCGGGGGCGTCAGACGGCAGCGGCCTGCCCCTGCGGGGAGCGGGCCCGGCGGCTGCGGGGTGACGGCCACAGCACGAGCACGACGGTCACGACGGCCGCGCCCGCGGCCAGCGGGAGCGGGGCTCGCAGCCACGGCACCGCACCCCCGACCCTGGGCACGTGGAGCCACTGGGCGCCAACCACGTCGCCGTCGCCAGGCCGCCAGATGTCCGTGCCGTCGCGGTTGTCGCCCTGGGTGATGTAGCCGGTGCGGCCGTCACCGCCGACGATGCGGTGGATCACCAGGTGGCCGGCGCCCGCGTCGCCCTCCGGGATCCGGTAGGCGACCGTGTCGCCGACCTCGTAGGTGCGCTGGGACCGTACGACGACGAGGTCGCCGTCGTGCATGCCCGGCTCCATCGAGGTGCCCGACACCATCACGTAGGCGACCTGCCCACCCAACGACTGCGGCCAGAACAACGGCACCAGCCCGAGGATCAGCAGGAGCCCAGCAGCCGATCGCAGGTAGGGAGCGAGCCGCTCCATCAGCCCCCCTCCGGCAGCGTGTAGGTGACGATCAGGGTCGGGCCCGGACCGGTGCTGTGCTCCCGGCTCCTGAAGACGCTCGTGTTGTTGGCCGTGTTCGTGGCGTCACGGAGGCGCCACCCGTGGTTCGACTGGGGTTGGGCATGGAAGCCCTGCACGTGCGCGGTCACGTTCCACGTCGCCGTCGACCCGGTGACCTGGACCTGGACCTCGGTTCCGGTCACAGTGGGGCGGTCGTTCCACGTGACCGACCCCTCCTCCCAGTGCGTGGACACCGGCTGGACCCCGTAGGTCCGGGTGCCGGTGGACTCCCTGTGGAGCGTGAGGGTCGCGGAGCTGATCGTGGCCCCCGGCGGGAGCGTGGCGAGGTCGAACCGGACGTAGCTGAGGCGGTGGTTGGTGGATGGGCCCTGGCCGGTCGTGTGCGGGTTCGTGCGCAGCACGGTGGCGGAGCCGAAGTTCGCGCTCGGCTCGGCGTTGGACACGTACGCGTCGGCGACGGCGGTCAGCACGCAGGGCGAGGGGCAGGCTCCCGGGCCGCCGGGGTCGCCGGGGCCGTCGGGCGGGCCGACGGGCGCCTCGAGGACGGTGAGGTGGGCGGAGGTGACGGTGAGGGTGGCGGCGAAGCCGATGCTGGCGGTCAGGGCGACGGCGACGGCGATGACGCCTGCGGGGCCGCTGGCCGCGGCGAGGAGGCGGCGGGTCACCACTGGTTCGCCTGCCTCACGATCACGGTCCGGCAGTTCACGTAGCGGGTCTGGTTTCTCACGTAGCAGGTGTTGTCGCCGCCACCGCCGTCGACGTGGTTGCGACCGGGGCCGCTGTAGATGGTGTCGTCGCCACTGCCGCCGAGGATGACGTCGTCGCCCGCGCCGCCGCGCAGGGTGTTGTTCCCGCTTCCTCCGACGATGCAGTCCGCCTGCGGGCCCCCGTCGACGACGTCGTCGCCGGTCAGCCCGAAGATCAGGTCGCGCAGCGCCGTGCCCGTGATCACGTCGTCGCCCAGGGTCCCGAAGATCACCTTGTCGAAGCCCATGCCCTGGCACTCGGCGGGGATCGGGAGCTCGCCACCCTCGATCTCGACGGCGACGCGGGTGACGTCCCGAGCGAGGGCGAGCACGGTCATCGGTACGACCACCGTTCCCTCGAAACCCTCCTGGGGCACGAGGGCCGCCCCGGACCCGACGGACGCGGCCCCCTCACCGAGCAGGACGACCCGGACCACAGCTCCGGCGCAGGTGAGCGCCACGCCGGACACGGTGGTCTCGCTCACCACGAACCCGGGCCCGCCATCTGGATCGACGGTGGCCGTGTAGCCGACGTGCACGCCGTCGGCGTCGCAGGCGGCGTCGTCGGGGTCGAAGGGAGGGCCCCCCGGCTGGCCGGGAGGCGGGTTGGGCTGCGAGGGTGGACCGAACGACGGTCCGCCACCCTGTCCGGGCGGGTTGGGTTGGGAGGGCGGCCCGGACGGCGGACCGCCGCCGCGCCCCTGCCCCTCCGGTTGTGCCGCCCGGCCGTGGGCGTCACCGAGCACCGCGGCCCCCGACCCGCCCGGGTCCCGGCCGTCCCGCTGCGTCCAGGCCGCCCCGGCGAGCCCTGCGACCAGGGCGAGCGCGAGCGCGACGGCGGTGCGGCGCCGGTTGGCCGTCCGCGGGGTCATGGCCGGCCCACCAGCGCGATCCGGGTCGAGGCGAGAGCATCGAGGTCCCCCGGGTCCTCGATCGGGACCGTGAAGGACCCGCCGCCGGGAACCGACGCCAGCGCGCCTGCGCCGAGGAGGGCACCGTCCTCGCCCAGCAGCACGAGCTCGAGACGGCTCCCGGCGCACGCCGCGCCCAGCCCCTCCACCACGGCGGTCACGGCGCCGTCGGTGACCTCGACGACGACGTCGGGAGCGGCCGTGGCACACCGCCCGACCACCGCGGATCCGGCGCCGAGGGAGGACGAGCCGGCGCCGAGGGAGGCGGCGCTGGCCACCACGGCTGTCGCCAGCAGGATCACCGCCAGGGCGGTCAGGAGCAACCGGCGCATGCTCACCTCCTCGGTGGCTCGAAGCAGTCAGGACAGAGAACGTGGTTGGCGGGTCGTGGCGGCGGTGCCTCCGGGGACGTGGACGCCCCCGGAGGCCCGCCTGCTCGGGCTCCCGCCGGAGCCCCGTGGGGCTGCTAGCCCGTGATCAGGACGTGGATGTGGACGACGTCGACCGCGTCCACGTCCTCGACGATCTCGAGCGTCGCCTCGGCGTCCGCGTCGAGGGTGCCGTCTGCGGTGGCGAGGGTGCCGCCGTCATCATCGAGCAAGGCGACCTGCACGGTCATGTGCGCACACGCTTCGGGCGCCTCGACGGTCACCTCGTCCACCCCGAAGTGACCGGAGTCCCGGTCCCACGACGTGGTGTAGCTGGTGTCCGCCGCGTCGCTGCACGCGTCGACCGAGGTGTCGCCCGCGGCCAGGGTGTCGGAGGTGACGTTCAGCGCTGCGGCGAAGGCGAAGACCGAGCCGAACACGGCGACGCCTGCCAGAAGAGCAATGAGTGCTCGCTTCATGGTTGTGCTCCCATCAGGTAGGTGGTTGATGGGGCGTCGGTTTCGCCGCTCGCTCGCCACCGGCCAGGCGACCAGGTACAGCCGGATGGGTCATCGCATTCGCCCGCTCGTTGCTGCCGCCGAGAGCGGCTACCTTCAGCGTCGGCTGCACCACACAGGGTCGCAATGGGTCGCCCGACCCGACTCGGTAGGCCGGACGAACCATTCGGAGCGCCGCGTACCGGCACGCTGGGCCCTCCGCCCGATGCCACGCTGACGCACCCGGGCTAGTCCCCTTCCCGAGCGGTGCGTGCGAGTCGCCGGGACCGGCGATCACCAGGCAGTTGCTGGTGAACCGCCCTGGGTGTGACAGAGGCTCGGGCCATTGGTTTCCAACCCCGGCGGGGTCGGTCTGTTGGGCAGCGTAGAACGATGCTTCGAACTCGGCGGGCGGCACGTGATCGCAGTTGCCGTGGAGGCGCTGTTCGTTGGACCAGTGCACCCAGGCGAGGGATCGCCGCCCTGTCCAGCAACACATCGGCCCTCCCCAGAGGCGGCGGGGATGTGTGCTAAAAGGTCGGAGGGCGGATGCTCGGCGCCGAGGTGCGAGGGGGTCGTCCGTGAACCAGGGGGGTCGAATCGGCAACCGCCGGATCGGCACGGGTGACCGCTCACCCGCTGCACGGCGGGGGCCGGGCCACAACCAGCTAGCCGGTAGAACCATGGTGCACCCCGGCGCAGATCACGAGGATCATCACGGATGACCAGCCGGATCCTGCTCGGGTGGGTCGCGCTGTCGATCCCCGTGTCGCTCCTGACGGGCCGCCGCCTGTCCGCCGTGCGGGCCGCGCTGCCCCTGCCGGTCAGCCCGAGCGGCCACGGGCGGCCCGCCCCCGCCGGTGCCGCGGCCGGGCCGGGCGGAGGTCCCAGCTCGAGCTGACGCTAGAGCCGCTCGACGTGCTCGGCCACAGGCAGCACCGCCCGGGTGCCGAACACGTAGCTCGAGTGGTCGACCACGGCATCGAGGTCGAACGCGTCGTGATCGAGGCCACCGTCGCTGCACCGGCTCACAGCCGTTGGCGGCGCCCCGGCGCGCTAGCGTGCGGCGCCGTGCGTGCGCTCGTGACCGGCGGGGCGGGGTTCATCGGGTCGAACCTCGTCGAGGCCCTCGTCGCCCGCGGTGACGAGGTCGCGGTGCTCGACGACCTGTCGACCGGGTTCGCCGAGAACGTTCCCGCCGGGGTCGAGCTCGTCGAGGGCGACGTCGCCGACGCGGGCGTCGTGGCGAAGGCCGCCAGCGGCTGCGAGGTCGTGTTCCACCTCGCCGCCCACCGGGCGGTGTTCCGCTCGGTGGAGCACCCCTTGCAGACCGACCGGGCCAACGTGGCGGGCACGCTCGCCGTGCTCGTGGCGGCCCGCGACGCTGGTGTGCGCCGGGTCGTGGCCTCCTCGTCGTCGTCGGTGTACGGCGGGGCCGAGCAGCTCCCGACCCCGGAGTCGGCGCCGCTCCTGCCCCGCTCGCCCTACGCTGTGTCGAAGCTGGCGGGCGAGCACTACTGCCGGGTGTTCACCGAGCTGTTCGGGCTCGAGACCGTCTCGCTGCGGTACTTCAACGTCTACGGGCCCCGCCAGCGGCCGGACAGCCAGTACGCCGCGGTGATCCCGCTGTTCATCGACGCCCTGCGCTCGGGCCGCCCGCCCGAGGTGCACGGTGACGGCCGCCAGACCCGCGACTTCACCTACGTGGCCGACGCCGTGGCCGCCAACCTGCGCGCCGCCACCGCCCCCGCCGAGCGCTGCTCGGGCAAGGCCTACAACGTGGCGGGCGGCGCCGCCCACTCGCTGCTCGACCTGCTCGGCATCCTCGAGGGTCTGACCGGGGTGCGGGCCGCACCCCTGCACACCGACCCCCGAGCCGGCGACGTGCGCCACACCCGAGCCGACATCAGCGCTGCGAAGGCGGAGCTGGGCCACGCCCCCGAGGTCAGCTTCGAGGAGGGCCTGGCCCGCACGCTCGAGTGGTTCGCGGCGCGCTGAAGCGGCAGCGCCGGTCGGGACCGAGCCGGCGCCCGCCGGGGGGCTCAGCCGCCGAGCTCGCCGGTCCGGCGGCGCCGGGTCGACACGACAGCGATGGCGCCGACGGCGACCAGCGCCCCGCCGATGGCGGCGAGGCCGAGGACGTCTCCGCCCGTGACGGGCAGGCCGCGCTGGGCCTGGGTGCCGCGCACCTCCGGCTGGGCGATCACGTCGGGGCCGGCTTCGGGCGTGGCGGGCGGCGGCAGCTCCTCGCGCTCGATCTCGTCGGGCAGCACCTCCACGTATGGGTCGAGCTGGGCGCTCGCCGCCCCCACCCCGAGGACGAGGAACACGACGAAGACCACGAGACCGGCAACCCGCCTGAACATCATGGGCCGACCGTACCACGCTCCGTGCCGGCAACGCAATCAGGCGCTGCCACTCACCACGGCACGTGGTTGGGAGGGCCGTCAGGGTGCGGCACGCCCCGGATCGTCCACACCGGGCCGGGGTGCCTGGCCGCAGGGACGATGCGCAGGCCCTCGCTGCCCGGAGGTTGCTCGAAGCGGACCTCGTGGCGGACCGACGCCCCCGGCGGGATCGAGACCCACAGCCCGACGGTGTAGGAGGGCCCGTCGGACCCGGCGGCGACCAGCTCGGCGTCCTCGTCGAGCTCGACGCCCGTCGCCCCGCCGGGCAGCGAGAGCGCGAGGATCCCGTCGTAGCGGCCCTCGGTCGGTCCCCGCACATAGGCGGGCGCGTCCTGGGGCGTGCGGTTCCGGAGCTCCACGGTGAGGGTCGCTCGCCCCGGCCGGCCTGCCCCGCCGGGCGCCAGCTCGAGCTCGACCCGCACGTCGAGGAACTGGTCGAGCTTGTTCGCACCCCGGTTCAGCACGGCGACGGCGAGCGACTCGCGCTCGAGGCCGCCGTCGAGCCCGGCGTGCCGGAACGCCTCCTGGACCTCGCGCCGCGCTGCCCACGCCAGCAGGTGGCGTCCGCGCTGCGCGCCGCGCAACTCGCGGACCAGCGCGATCGGGTCGAGGCCGCCACGGTCGAGCCCGCGCACCACCGCGGCGGCGACGTCGCCGAGCCGGTCCCGTCGCGCGTCGTGGTCACCGCCCGCCGCCTCGGCCTCGGCGTACTGGCCGAGCAGCGCCCAGTCCACGACCGTGGTGTGGTCGATCACGAGGTCCGGGGCGCCGTCCTCACCGGCTACCGTCACCGGCCCGGCCACGCGCAGCAGCGCCGCCAGCGCGAGGACGTCGACCGCCACCACGGCGTCGACCGCCTCCCCCGTGCGCGCCTCCCACATGCGGGCAGCCAGCGGCCCAGTCACGTCGAAGCGGGGCCACGCGGCGAGGTTGCGCCATTCCCGTCCGGGCTCCATCCAGCCCCACAGCCGGCGGATCTCGTCCGGGATCGGAACGGCCTCGTCCAATCGCAGGTCCGCAGTGGGTTGCATGCCCCGCAGCCGCAGCCGGCCCGCCTCCAGCTCGAGCACCCCGGCGTTGAGGAACATCCCCGAGCCGGCGCGCATCTCGGCGTTGTTCGCGGCGAGCAGCAGGACGCGCGACGGGCCGTCGAGCAGACCCGCGATCGCGCCCGCGCTGCGGTCGAGGTCCTCCATGGCGCGCTCGAGGGCCTGCACCTCGCTCGCCAGGCGCGCCCGCGCCTCGGCCAGGGGCCCGATCAGCGCGCGGGCGGGACCGAGATCTGCGCGGGCGAGCACGGCCCGGGTCCGGCGCGCTACAACGGCGACCTCGTGGACGAAGTCCACCCGGGCGCGCCCCGCAGGCATGCCTGCCTCGACGCGGCCCAGCAGGTGCTCCGCCCCGGATGCCCCCGCGCTCGTGATCGCCGCGGCCGAGCCCGCCAGTGCGTCGACCGATCGCAGCTGGCGGCCGGCGACGGGAAGCACCCGGAGCGGAGCGACAGCCAAGCTGCGCACGCGCCGCTGGGAGCGCTCGAAGCGCGCCGCCGCCTCCTCGAGCTCGTCCACCACGCTCGCGTCGAGGAGCGCCTCCACCGGCTCGGCATGCAGCGCCTCCACCATGCGCTGCCCGTCCCGCAGGTCAGCCGCAGCGAGCACGAGCTGGACGGCCGCAGCCACCGCCCAGGCCGCCACGAGCACCAGTCCGGCCGCGAGCGCCCGGCGCGCTCGCCGCTCAGCGCGCAACGAGCACGCTCAGCACGATGCGAACTTTGGCCACATATGTCATCCCCGCGGCTACTCTGAGTGCATGCCGGAAACCATCAACGGTCCTGCCGACGTGTGCGGTGACGACGCGCTTGAAAGCCCGAAGGGCGCAGACATCGCCGCCCACACTAGGACGCCCGGCGGCGACGGGGGCGGCACGACCGTCCCGGACGGGGCGGCGGGATCAGTGTTCGATCCCGCCGCCGGGAGCCCGGACTGGACGGTCCTCGGGGCGCGCCTGGAGGAGCTCGCCGGCGTCCTCCACGGCCTGCGCAACGAGGTCGACGACCTCCTCGACGCGGCGCGGCGCTCGGCGGAGGAGGCAGCCCGGGCGCTCATCGAGGCGGCGCACCGGCGCGCCGCCGAGGACGCCGAAGCGATCCTGCGCGAGGCCCGGGAGCAGGCGACCGGCGACGCCGAGCGGATCCTCGGCGACGCCACAGCCGAGGCCGCCCGCATCCGCGAGGACGCCAGCACCGACGCCGAGCGGATCCTCGCCCGGGCGCACCGCAACGCGGAGTCCGTCGAGCGCGATGCCACCGCCGCCGCCGAGGCCGCGCGGCAGGCCGCCGCCGCCGAGGCCGCGCAGCGGCTCGAGGAGGCCCAAAACGAGGCCGAGCAGCTGACCAGCGCGGCCGGCGAAGACGCCGAGCGCATCCGGGCCGAGGCGCTCGAGGCCGCCAAGGCCGACGCCGAGGCCGTCCGCGCCGAGGCGCTCGCCGATCGGGACGCCCGCCGGGCGGCGCTCGAGGCCGATCTCGAGCGTCACGCCGCCCTGGCGCGCGCGGCCGCCGAGGAGGAAGCGCGCGCCCTCGTGCGCGCCGGGGAGGCCGAGGCCGCCGACATCCGTGCCCAGGCGGCCCAGCTCGAGGCGACCGCCGCCCGCCTCCACGCCGAAGCCGCCGACCGGGGCCGGGAGGAGGCCGAACGCATCCTCGCCGACGCCCGGGCACAGGCCGAGGCCACGGTGCGGGAGGGAACCGCTGCGGTGGAGCGCCTGCGCGAGGAGGCGACCGCCCGGGCCACGTTCCTGCGCGAGGAGGCCGAGGCCGAGGCCGCCCGGCTCCTCAGCGACGCCCGGGCCGAGGCCGCCGAGCTGCTCCGCGCGGCGTCCGCGCGCGACGGCAGCTCTCCGCTGCTGTCCTGAAAGGCCCTCCGAGAAGGACTTCGCGCGCTGTGCAGCGAAAACTCTCAACCGCGTGGTCTCGCTCTACGTAGAGTACGGAGGAGTTGACAGTAGGGCACGCTCTGTGGTCACGTAACCACGGACGGGCTCGGCGGGCCCGACGGTGCAGGGCGGAAGCAGAACCAGGATCTCGACGGGAGGCGGCACGGTGGCTACATGGGGGCAACTCGACGTCGCGGCGTGGGAGGACGGCGCTACGTGTGACGACGGCGCGCCTTGGGTCTCACCCGTTGCGTCGGTCTACGTGCGATGGGCCAAGCCCGTGTTCGACGTGGTTGCGGCGACGGTGCTCGTGATCCTGCTGCTGCCCGTGCTCGTCGCTGTGGCCGTCGCGGTCCGCCTCACGCTCGGCCCCGGCGTGCTGTACCGCCAGGAGCGCGTCGGCCGCGACGGGCGCGTATTCCCGGTCTTCAAGTTCCGCACCATGCGCCCCGACCGCCGCTCCCGCCGGGAGCCCTTCGACGGACCCGACCGGCGGGTCTGCCACAAGCGGGACGACGATCCACGCCACACGCGGCTCGGCCGGTTCCTTCGCCGCACGAGCCTCGACGAGCTCCCCCAGCTGCTCAACGTGCTGCGGGGCGAGATGAGCCTCGTCGGGCCCCGCCCGGAGCTGACCTCGGTCGTGGAGGCGGTCGGTTTGTGGGACCACCCTCGCCACTCCGTCAAGCCCGGGATCACCGGGGTCTGGCAGATCTCCCCCGCGCGCACCAGGCTCCTGCACGAAGGCGTTCACCTTGACCTCCAGTACCTGGAGCGCATCACGCTTCGGCGTGACCTGGGCATCCTCGTCGGGACGGCCCTGACGATCGCCCGCCGCACGGGATCCTGACGGCCAGGTCGCGCCTGCGACCGTCGCTGAGGCTTTATCCTGGCTCGGGGTCGGCCGATGAGAGCGGGCAGATGATGCACACACAGGACGAGGGCTGGGACGTTGGCCCCGGCTTCTTCGAATCGGTCTGGCGCTACCGGTGGCTGGCGGCGCTCGGCTTGCTCCTCGGCGTGGCGGCCGGCTACGCGCTCGCGCAGCAGCAGCAGACCCTCTACCTCGCCGAGAGTCGGATCATGCTCGCCGACCCCCGCAACGTGGGGGTGTTCCGGGACCTGGGCGGCTCGGCCACCGAAGCGGGCCGGCACGTGCGCAACCAGGCCGAGCAGATCAACTCCGAGCCCGTGCGCGCCCGGGCCCGCACCAGCGAGCCCGGCCTCGACTGGTCCGCGGCCCTGATCGCCGCGTCCCCGTCGGTCGACACCGACACCATCGTCCTGCAGGTCCGCCACCCCGACGCCGAGCAGGCCGCCGCGATCGCCAACGCCCTCGTCGAGGCCTACGACGCGACCGTGGCGGCCGACGTCCAGGCCGCGGCCCAGCGGGCCGTCTCGCAACTCGCGCCCACCGAGCAGGAGTACGAGCGCCAGCTGCTCGAGCTCGAGCGCCGACTGAGCGCCGACCCCGACAGCATGTTCCTCGAGAACCAGTACCGCCAGGTGAGCGACCAGCTGGCCGAGGTTCGCCGCCGGGCGCGCGCCGCCGAGATCGACGCCGCGCTGTTCGGCGGCGGCATCCGCAGCTGGGAGCGGGCGGTCCCACCGGACGGGCCGGTGCAGCCTCGCCCGGCGCGCGCCGCCGCCATGGGGGGCGCCGCCGGGCTCGTGCTCGCCGGGCTCATCGCGTGGTGGTGGAACGCCCGGCGCGACGACGTCCCCGCGGCGATGGCCGAGATCTTCGACGTACCGCAACTCGCCGAGATCCCCGACTTCGAGCGCACCGGGCGCGTGCGCCTGCCGCGGCCCTGGCGGCGATCCGACCTCGCCGCCACCTTCGCACGGGCCCTACCGGAGCCCTACCACTTCCTGGCGACGAGCGTCGCCCTGGCGCTCCGGGACCACGACACGGCAGTCGTCGTCGTGACGAGCATGCTGCCGGGCGAGGGCAAGAGCATGACCGCGCTCAGCCTCGCCGCGGCTGCCGCCCGCAACGGGAAGCGGACCCTGCTGCTCGACGGCGACCTGCACCGGTCCGAGCTGGCCGGGGTGGTGCCCGGCCTCGGCGAGGGCCCGGGACTGCTCGATTTGGCGCGCGGCGACGCCTTCATCGAGCGAGCCGCCCGCCCCTGGCCGATCGCCGAGCACCTCTACACCATGCGGCTGGGCGCCCGCGGCGCCGTCGAACCGTCGTTCCTGCGCAGCGAGCCCTTCCGGCGCTGGGTCAGGCTGCTCGGTACGCGCTTCGACCTCGTCGTCATCGACGCGCCCCCGGTGCTCCCCGTGCTCGACGCCATCGACCTCGCCGAGCCCGCCGACGGGTTCCTGCTCGTCGTGACCCCCGCCACGCAGCGTGACCTGCTCGAACGGGGCGCGCAGCGCCTCCGGCACACCGCCACACCCGTCGTCGGCTACGTCCTCAACCGCAGCGGCGCGCAGCTGCCGACCTACGCCTACGCCTACGAGCGGCGCACGGAGCCCCAACCCCGTGCCGCTGACACCCGCGCCGAGGTGGTCGAGATGCGCCGGGGCGGCGACCAGTGGGAGCACCTGCGACCGCGCGCCGGGGACGCGCCGAGCGAACCCCCGGCAGCACGGAAGCATCGGGGCTGATCCGCGCCGCGCCGCTCACCCTGCACCAGAGCCGGCGCGCACCCGGTCGACGTCCGGGCGACCGCCTGCGTCCGCGACCCCCTTCCAGTAGCTGACCGCCCGCAGCGCGAACCACAGGCGGTAGCTGACCGCCCCGTCACGCCCGGTGCGCACGACCCGCCGCAGCACGGCGCGCAGCGGTCGGTCGGCAGCGGCGAGCCAGGGGGCCACGAGCACGACCCGCGCCGTCAGCCGGTAGATGCGCGAGTAGGCGAGCTTCCGACCGAACAGCGCCGGCGCGAGCTCCGGGTGCTTGCGGGCGAGGCGCAGGTCGTTGCGCCCGACCTCGACCATGCGAGCGAGCAGCTCGTCGGGGTCGGTGCAGGCCTCGGTCCGCGCCACCGCCTCGGGGACGTACCGGATGACCGCGCCGGACCGGAGAAGCCGGTGGCCGAGCTCGATGTCCTCGTTCCCGTACGCTCCCCCGGCGGTGAACGCGACGTCGAACCCACCTGCCCGCTCGAAGACGGACCGGCGGATCCCGGTCGCCGCGAAGTGCACGTGGTCGAACACGACCTCGCCGTCGAGCAGGTCCGCGTGGGTGTCGGCGTCCCACCGTCGCGCCTCTGAGGTCGTGACCGACGCCGGGACCCACTCGCCCACCCGGACCGTCGTCAGCGCGACGTCGGCGCCGGCCCGGAGGGCCGCGTCGACCGCCCGGACGAAGTTCGGCGAGAGCACCATGTCGTCGTCGCAGAACACCAGGTGCTCCCCCCGGGCCGCGGCCGCGCCGGCGTTGCGCGCCGCAGCCAGCCCGGCTCGGGGCTGCTCGAGCACGGTGAGCCGGAGACCGGCGTGCCGGTGGCGCACCGCCGAGGCGGTCCCCTGCTCGCAGCCGTCGACGACGACCACGACCTCGAAGGCGCTCGCAGGCAGGTCCTGGGCGGCGAGGCCCTCGAGCGTCCGGAGCACCAGCGCAGGCCGCATGCGCGTGGGCACGACGACGGACAGCACCTGGTGAGCCTAGGTGGCGGGAGCGAGCGGTGACCGAGCCCTCCGCCGGGCGGGTCGGTTCGGCGATGACCTGGAAGGCCGTGCAACTCGGCTCGGACCGCGTCATCTCCCTCGTGCGCTTCGTTGTGCTCGCGCGGATCCTGGCGCCGGGCGAGTTCGGGCTGCTCGCGATCGCCACCGTCAGCCTCGACCTGCTCCTCACCGTCACGAACTTCGGCATGATCCCGGCGCTGGTGCAGCGCCGGGACCCGCAACGGCGCGACTACGACGCAGCCTGGACCGTGGTGCTCCTGCGCGGGGCTGCGATCGCCACGCTCGTCGTGGCGGCGGCGCCGCTCATCGCACGATTGTTCGGTGATCCCGAGGCGACGAACGTCATCCGCCTCCTCGCCCTGCGGCCGCTCATCAGCGGCTTCACCAGCATCCGGGTTGCCGACCTCGAACGGCACCTCGACTTCCGCCGGCTCGCGCTCATCGAGGTCCCCGGCGCGCTGGTCCACACCGCCGTCGCCATCGCCTCGGCTCCCGTGCTCGGGGTCTACGGCCTCGTCGCGGGGATGCTCGCCGGCGCGGCCGTCTCGGTCCTGCTCTCCTACGTGCACGCCCCGCACCGGCCGCGCCTGCTCCTCGACCGGCGCGCCGCCGAGCCCTTGTTCCGCTACGGCCGCTGGATCCTCGCGACGGGCATCGCCGGCGTCGTCGGCGAAGCGGCCCTGCGGGTCGCCGTCTCCCGCCTGCTCGGCACCGCCGAGCTCGGCGTCTACTTCCTCGCGAGCCGGCTGGCGGCCCTCCCGAACGGTGTGGTGAGCCTGGTCGTCGGCGCGGTCGCCTTCCCCGTCCACGCCCGCCTCCAAACCGACGACCGGCGCGGCGCCGTCGCCTTCCGCGCCAACGTGACGGCCCTGCTCGCCAGCCTGGTACCCGTCTACGCCGTGCTCGCGGCGCTCGCACCGGCGCTCGTGCGCGACGTGCTCGGCGCCCGGTGGGACGGCACCGTCCCGCTCATCCGCCTCCTCGCCGCGGCCGCCGTGGCCGGGCTGATCGTCGACGCGGTCATCCCACTGCTCGAAGGCCGCGGGCGGCCCCAGCAGGTGACCGTGCTCATCGTCGTCCGCAGCGTCGTGGTCGTCGGCCTCGCCTGGCCCGCGGCGACCCTCTTCGGCGTCACCGGCGCCGCGCTGGCCGTGCTGCTCGCGGAGCTGCCGACGCAGCTGGTGGCGGCCGCCATGGCCCGGCGCAGCCTGCGACAACCCTTCGCCGGGCTCCGGCGCCACGTGGCGGTGAGCGCGCTCGCCGCGGGTGCGTCGGCCTCGGTCGCCTGGGGCATCGCCGGACTCGTGGCCTCCCCGGCCGGCCTGTTCCTGGCAGCGGCGCTCGCCGGGGCGACAGCCGTGGCGGGAATGGCCATCCTCGACCGGTGGCTGCGCACCGGACTCGCCGGCCAGCTGGTGCGCGCCTTCCCCGTTCTCGGCCGCATCCCGGGCCTCAGGGGCGCCGGGACCGCATGACCGCCGGGGGGCGGAACCGCCGGCGCGCCCGGACGACCGCCGCCGCGCCGGGCAGGCGGGCGCGGCCGGCCAGGCGCACCTTGGCGCGCAGCCGCAGGCCGCGGTCGGCGGGGCCGATCTCGATCCTCGGGATCGCCGCCCGGTCCGTGCCCGGGCCCACGACGCCGGGATCCACCGTGCACGCGCCGACCAGACCCGCAGCGCGCACCGCTCGCGCCGCCTGCTCGTCCCAGGCGCCGTAGGGGTACGCGAACAGCCTGGGCCGCGGCAGGCCGGCGGCCTCGAGCCGGTCCAGCGCACCCCGGACCTCGGCGGCCACCTCCTCGGCCCCGAGCCCCGCCAGGGAGCGGTGGGTCAGGCCGTGCGCACCCACCTCCACACCCGAGGCCGCCAGCGCACGCAGCCCTTCGGCATCCAGCAGGCGCAGCGCCCGAGCCCCGAGCGGGCGATCCCAGTCGTTCGTGCCACCGAGCCGGCCGGCGACCGCGAACACGACCGCGCCGGCGCCGGCGGAGGCCAGGGCCGGCTGCCCGCGCGCGAGCAGGTCGTCGTAGCCGTCATCGAAGGTGATCAGCACCGCCCGGCCGGGCACGGGGCCGCCGCCCCGCAGGTAGCGGATCGCCTCGCCGGGGTCGAGGAAGTGCCAGCCTGCCCGCTGCAGGGTGCGCAGCTGCCCCTCGAACACCTCGGGGGGCACGCCGTAGCGGGCGAGCACGGGGTCCGAGGCGAGGTCGGCCAGCGCGTGGTAGCAGAGGATCCGCAACGGACGCCGCGAGCTGGGGATGCCGCCGGCGTCGGCGACGCCGAGCCAGTACCCGGCCTCGCGCAGGGCGAAGAACGCCCACCAGAGCGGCCCGGACCGCACGCCCCGGTCGACGAGCCGGGCGACCGGCGGGGCCGCGACGGCGTGGACCGCCCCGACCAGCCACGGCGCCGCCAGGGAAACCCGCCAGACCCGCCGGTGGATCGGCGAGCCCGCCCGCCGGTCGTCGAAGACCCGGGTCCCGAGCTCAGGATGCTTGCGGGCGAGGAGCACGTCCGCCGCTCCCGCCCGGCGGTACTGGCGGAGGTGCTCCAACGCGGTCACGGTGTAGCGCTGGCGGGTCACGGCCTCCGGCTCGCTCACCACGCGCCAGCCACCGGCCAGCATCCGGTAGCCGAGATCGACGTCCTCGTTCCCGTACGACCCCGAGCGCGTGAAGTGCTCGTCGAATCCCCCCAGCGCCTCGAGCACGTGGCGCTGGACCGAGAGGTGGCCGGTGATGATCTCGTCGAATCGCGGGGTCCGGGGTCGCGCCCGCACCTCCTCGGCGAAGCGGACGTACCAGGCGTCGACCGTGTCGGTCAGCATGCTGCGGCGGGACTCCGGGTGTGGCGCGATCGCCCCCGTCACCGCGTGCGCGCCCCGGCAGTGGGCGGCGACGTGGCGCGCGACCACGTCGGGGGCCGGCTCCATGTCGTCGTCGAGGAAGAGCACGATCCGGCCCGCGGCTGCCCGCCACCCGGCGTTGCGCGCCGCCGCGGCACCCCGGTTCGGCTGCTCGAGCACCCGCAGGGTGAACGGCAGCGCCAGGCCGCCGAGAGCCTCCGCCGTCCCGTCGGTCGAGCCGTCCACCACGACGACCGCCTCGAAGGCCGGCGCGCCGCGCTGGTGCGCGAGCGACGCCAGGGCGCGGCAGACCGATTCGCACCTGTTGTAGGTCGGTATGACCACGGACACCTCGACGGTCATGCCGGCCGACCGTACCTCTGCCGGCACGGTGCCGGTGCGGCCCCGCTACAGTGCGCCCCGTGACCCGGATCGGCGACGCAGCGAGCGCCTGCGCGAACCGGCGTTGAGAGTCCTGCTCTCGGCCTACGCCTGCGCTCCCGACTGGGGGTCCGAGCCCGAGATCGGCTGGCAGACGCTGCGCGCCGCGGCGTCGCGCCACGACGTGTGGGTCCTCACCCAGCCGCGCTTCGTCCCGCTGATCGAGCAGGGCATGGCCGGCGAGCCGTGGGCCGGGCGCGTCCACCTCGAGGCGGTGCCGCCCGACATGCCGGAGGCGACCGGGATGGCCGGGCACCTCCGCATCCACGCCGCCCACGATCGGTGGCAGCGCCGGGCCGCCCGGCGGGCCGCCGCGCTCCACGAGCGGGTCCGGTTCGACGTCGTGCACCACTGCACGCTGGCGGCGTACTGGGTCCGCATCGGGGTCGCCGCTGTCGACGCGCCCCTGGTGCTCGGTCCCGTCGGTGGCGCGGTCAACACGCCGCTCCCGCTGCTTCCCGAGCTGGGGGCGCGCGGCCTGGCCGAGGAGCTGACCCGCCGGCTCACCCGCCGGTTGATCGCCGCGGCGCCACCGGTGCGCCGCTCCCGCCGCGGCGCCGCCGTCGTGCTGACCCAGAACCGCGAGACCGCCCGCCGCTTCCGGCGTCCCCGTCCGCTGCCGAACGCCCTGTGCGTCGATCTCACCGGCACGCCGGCGCCTCCGGCCCGGACGCCGACGGTGGTGCACGCGGCCCGGCTCGTGCCCTGGAAGGGGACCCGGCTCGCGGTCCGGGCGATGCGCCACGTGCGTGCCCCGGTCAGCCTGGAGGTCTACGGAGACGGGCCCGAGGCCGAGAGGCTGCGGCGGGCCGCCCGCCGGTGGGGGGTCGAGCACCGGGTGCGCCTGCACGGATCGGTCGACCGTGCCGAGCTGGTGCGGCGGCTCGCGCAGGCATCCGCCGTGCTGCACCCCTCGCTGCACGACGAAGGGAGCACGGTCACCGCCGAGGCGCTCACCCTCGGCACGCCGTCGGTGTGCCTCGACCATGGCGGGCCGCCCGAGGTGCACCGCCACTGGCCGCAGGTGCGGTCGGTCGCCGTGCCCGTCAGCACCCCCGAGCGCACGGCGCGGGCGCTGGCCGCCGCCCTCGACGAGGTCCTGGCAGCCGGCACCACCCTCGAGCCGGTGCAGAAGCCCTCCGTGGACTACGCGGCCAGCGTCCTCGACGTCTACGAGGACGCCGCCCGCTCGGCACCGGCTTCGGCCCGCTGAGATGGGAGCCGCACCAGCGTGGGCGGAGCGGGCGTGCTGGCTGCGCGCCGCCACCCGCCGGGCCCACCTGCCCGCGGCGGTCCCGAGGCGCCGAGGCCGGGCGCTGCTCTCCTACGTGGTGCCGCCGCTCGCGGTGGGCGCCCGCTTCCCCACCAGCCACACCCAGCACTGGGAGTCCGCCGCCATGGCGCGCCTGCTCGCCGCGCGCGGCTTCGACGTGGACATCATCAGCTACCACAACCGCTGGTTCCGTCCCCGCGCCGCGTACGACGTGGTGATCGACGTCCGCCACAACCTCGAGCGCCTGGCGCCCCGCCTCCCGGACGCCCGGCTCGTCATGCACCTCGACACCCAGCACACCCTGGCGCTCGTGGCAGCCGAGCACCGTCGCCTGCTGGACCTCCAGCGCCGGCGCGGCGTCACGCTCCAGCCGCGGCGGTTCGAGCGCCCCAACCGAGGTGTGGAGCTCGCGCACGCGGCGACCGTCGCGGGCAACACGGCGACCCTGGAGACCTACGCCTACTGCCGCACGCCGCTCTACGAAGTGCCCGTCGCCAGCGCCGTGGAGTGGCCCCGCCCCGCCGAGCGCGACGTCGACGCCGTCCGGACCCGCTTCCTGTGGCTCGGGAGCGCGGGAATGGTCCACAAAGGACTCGATCTCGCCTTGGAGGTCTTCGCCCGCAACCCCGACCTGCACCTCACCGTCTGCGGGCCCGTTCACGCCGAGGAGGACTTCGTGGCGGCATACCGCCGCGAGCTGTTCGAGACGCCCAACATCGACACCCGCGGCTTCGTCGACGTCGGCTCTGCCGCCTTCCAGCGCATCGCCGAGAGCGTGATCGGCATCGTCTACCCCTCGTGCTCCGAAGGGTGCGCAGGCTCGGTCGTCACGGCGCTCCACGCCGGCCTCGTCCCCGTCGTGAGCCGCGCATCGGGCGTCGACACCGGCGACGCCGGTGTGGTCCTCGAGCGCTGCACGCACGACGAGATCGAAGCCGCCGTGCGCAGCATCGCCGAGGCCGACGCCGCGGAGCTGCGTGAGCGGGCCCACGCCGCCTGGGTCCTCGCCCGCCGGAGGTACACCCGGACGGCGTTCCTGTCGCGGTATCGTGCCGTGCTCGACGAGGTGCTGTGAGGGGGCGGAGCCGCGTGTCACCGGACCAGGATGATCTCGCAGAGGTGCCCGCGGTCATCCTGGCCGGAGGCATGGGGACCCGCCTGCGCGAAGAGACCGAGCGCGTGCCCAAGCCGCTCGTGCAGATCGGCGAGCAGCCGATCCTGTGGCACATCATGAAGCTCTACTACCACCACGGCGTCCGCCGCTTCGTGTTGTGCCTCGGGTACAAGAGCCAGCTGATCAAGGAGTACTTCCTCCGCTACCGGGAGCTGCTGTCGGACTGGACCATCCGGCTCTCGGGCGAGCACGAGCTCACCTTCCACAACGCCGTCGCCGACGAGGACTGGGAGGTGACGTGCGCCGAGACCGGTCTCCACACCGCGACCGGCTCGCGCCTGGCGTTCGTCCGCCCGTACCTCGACGTCGAGCGGTTCTTCTTCACCTACGGCGACGGCATCGGCGACGTCGACATCGCCCGACTCTACGACCACCACCTCGAGGGCGGGCGGATCGGCACGGTGACCGGCGTGCACCCCACGTCCCGCTACGGCGAGATGCGCGTCGACACCCACCGGGTGGTCGAGTTCAACGAGAAGCCGACCGCACCGGAGGGCTACGTGAGCGGCGGCTTCTTCGTGTTCGAGCGCGAGATCTTCGACTACCTGCCCGACGCCGACCCCGGCGTCTTCCTCGAGTACGAGCCCCTCCAGCGCCTGGCCCGTGACGGTGAGCTGTGGATGTACCGGCACACGGGGTTCTGGATGGGCATGGACACCTACCGCGACTACATGACCCTGAACGAGCTGTGGGCGGCCGGGCGCGCCCCGTGGAAGGTCTGGGACGGCTAGCCGGTGCGGTTGCGGCCCACGGAGATCGACGGCGTGTGGGTGTGCGAGCCGGTCCCGGTCCGCGACGAGCGCGGGTTCTTCGCCCGCCTCGTCGACGCCGACGTGCTCGCGGCGCACGGCCTGCGCTGTGACGGCCGGCAGCGCAGCGTCGCGTACAACCGCCGCCGGGGCACGGTGCGGGGGATGCACTGGCAGGTCGAGCCCGACACCGAGGTGAAGCTGGTGCGGTGCACGCGTGGCGCCGTGCACGACGTCGTGGTCGACGTGCGACCCGGCTCGCCCACCTACCTCCGGCACGTGAGCATCGAGCTCAGCGCCGACAATCGCCTCACCCTCCACGTGCCACCGCTCGTGGCGCACGGGTACCAGACGCTCACCGACCACGCCGAGGTCTCCTACGACATCGACGGGGTCCACAACCCCGCAGCGGCACGGGGTGTCCGCTTCGACGACCCCGACCTGGGGATCGAATGGCCGCTGCCCGCCACCCTGGTGAACGAGCGCGACCGGTCCTGGCCGCTCGTCTCGTCGTGGGCGCCGTGAACACCCTCGAGCTGGCACAGGAGCTCTACGACCTCGTGGGGGAGCTCTACCCCGTCCGGCGCAGCCTCACCGGCCCCGGTGTGCGGCGCACCCTCGAGATCGTGGCGCGCTACGTGCCGCTCGACGTCGTCGAGGTGCCCAGCGGGACGCAGGTCCTCGACTGGACGGTCCCCGACGAGTGGGAGCTGCGCGAAGGCTGGATCGCGACGACCGACGGGGTGCGGGTCGTCGACACGTCCGCCACCAGCCTGCGCGTACTGGGCTACTCGGTGCCCGTCCATGCCGTGCTCCGGCGCGACGAGCTCCTCGACCACGTCCACGTCGATCCCGCCGCACCCGAGCACATCCCCTATCGGACCGCCTACTACGACCGCACATGGGGCTTCTGCCTCACCCAGCGGGAGAGGGCCGCGCTCAGCGACGACCGCTACGAGGTTCGCGTCGACGCCGACCGCGGCCCCGGGCACCTGATCTACGGCGAGGTCGTGCTGCCCGGCACCAGTGAGGCGGAGGTGCTCCTGAGCACCCACGTGTGCCACCCGGAGCTCGCCAACGACAACTGCAGCGGCATCGCCGTGCTCGCGCTCCTGGGCCGCCGCCTCGCAGCACGCGATCGGCGGCTCACCTACCGGCTCCTGTTCCTGCCCGGCACGATCGGGGCCCTCGCCTGGCTCCACGCCAACCGGGCCCGCGCCGGCAGGATCGCTCACGGCCTGGTCGTGGCCGGCGTGGGCGACCCCGGTCCGCTCACGTACCAGCGCACGGTCCACGGCGCGCACCCGGTCGACCGCGCCGCGGCCATGGTCGTGCCCGCCCGGGGCGGGAGCCTGCTCGACTTCAGCCCGTGGGGATACGACGAGCGCCAGTTCAACGCCCCGGGGTTCCGGCTTCCGGTCGGCAGGCTCTCTCGGACCCCCCACGGCACCTACCCCGAGTACCACACGAGCGCCGACGACCTGAGCTTCGTGCAACCCGCCAGCCTGCTCGACAGCCTCACCGCGCTCGAGGAGATCCTGTCCATCCTCGAGGGCGACGCCACCTACCGCAACCTCGCGCCCTACGGCGAGCCTCAGCTCGGCCGGCGCGGCCTGTATGCCGGCATCGGGGGTGAGCGCGACCAGGCCGAGGTCAAGCTCGCCCTGCTCTGGGTGCTCAACCAGTCCGACGGCACCCGTTCGCTGCTCGACGTCGCGCAACGGTCGGGCCTGCCCTTCGCCGCCGTCGCGCACGCGGCCCGCCTGCTCCTCGACGCCGGCCTGCTCGAGCGGGTGGAGCGACCGCAGCGGTGAGCGGTGTGCTCGTCACCGGTGCGGCCGGGTTCATCGGCCGCCACCTCCTGGAGCGGCTGGGCGCGCTGGCCTGGCCGGTCACGGGGGTGAGCCGAACGGGAGACGGCGGGCTGGGTGTCCGGGCGGTGGACCTGGCGGACGCCGCGGCATGCGAGGCGCTGCTGCACGACACCCGGCCGGACGTGGTGATCCACCTGGCGAGCGTGGTGACCGGCTCCCGGGCCGTGGAGGCCGTGGCGCCGACGCTCTCGGCCAACCTCGTCAGCACGGTGCACCTGCTGACCGCGGCCTGGCGCAGCGGGGTGCGCCGGGTGGTGCTCGCGGGCTCCATGGAGGAGCCGGGGAGCAGCCCGCCCCACTCCCCCTACGCCGCGTCAAAGGCGGCCGCCGCGCTCTACGGGTCGCTGTTCCGGAACCTCTACGGCCTCGAGGTCGTGCACCTGCGGATCCACATGGTGTACGGCCCGGGTCAGCGCGACCTGTCCAAGCTCGTGCCCTCCGTGATCGCGAGCGCCCTCGCCGGCCGCCCGCCCGAGGTGGCGTCAGGCCGCCGGCGGGTCGACTGGATCTACGTCGCTGACGTCGTCGACGCCATCGTCGCCGCTGCGACGGTCGATCCCGCCCCCGGCGTCACCGTCGACGTGGGCACGGGAACGCTCCACTCGGTGCGCGAGGTCGTCGAGCAGATCGTGCGCGCGGTCGACCCCTCCCTCGCCATCGCGTTCGGAGCCGTCGCCGACCGCCCGCACGAGGTCGAGCCGGTTGCCGACGTGGACGCGGCGGCGTCGATGCTCGGGGGGTGGCGGGCGGCGGTGCCCCTGGAGGAAGGGCTCCGGCGCACCGTGGCCGCAGCCCGCGCCGGCAGGGGCGCCGAGCCCGAGCTCAGGGGACCACTCGGACCTCAGGCACCGGGATGACGAACCGCCCGCCGGCGTCGAGGTAGTCCTGACGCTGGCGGATCACCTCCTCCGCGAAGTTCCATGCGAACACGATCGCGTAGTCCGGTCGCCGCCGTGCCAGCTCCTCGGGCGCCAGGATCGGGATGGCGGTGTTCGGCAGGTAGCGGCCCTGCTTGTGCGGGCTGCGGTCGACCACGAACGCCACGTCGCGCACGCTCGCCCCGACGGCATGCAGCAGAACCGTCGCCTTGGCCGCTGCGCCGTACCCCGCGACGCTCTGGCCGGCCGCACGCGCCCGATCCAGGAAGGCGCGCTGCTCGGCACGGAGGCGCTCGACGCGGCGCGCCAACCCCGCGAGGAAGCGAGCGGTGTGCACCCCGTCACGCCGCTCCGCGTCGAGGAGCGCGGCGACTGCGCCACTCGACGGGCCGTGCTCGCCGTCGCGCCCCGCGAGCACCCGCAACGAGCCACCGTGGATCGGTATCGCCTCGATGTCCAGGATCCGCAGGCCGTGGCGGGCGAGGAGCCGCTCCAGGGCGACCCCCGAGTAGTAGTAGACGTGCTCGTGGTAGATGGTGTCGTACTCGACGTTGTCGACCAGCGCGCGCAGCGAGGGCGTCTCCGCCACGAGCACGCCCGCGGGTCCGAGCACGTCGGCGATGCCAGCGACGAGGTCGTTGGCGTCCGGCACGTGCGCCAGCACGTTGTGGGCGTGGAGCACGTCGGCCCGGAGCCCGCTGGCGACGAGCTGCTCGGCGAGCGAGCGGGTGAAGAACCGGGGGACGGTCCTCACGCCGCGCGCCTCGGCTGCCGCCGCGATGTTGCGGGCCGGATCGATGCCGAGCACCTCGACACCGGCCGCCCGGTAGTGCTGCAACAGGTACCCGTCGTTGGACGCCACCTCCATCGCCAGGGAGCCCGGCCCGAGACCCCGCTCGGCGACGAGCCTCGCAACCAGGCGCCGCGCGTTCTCGACGACGCCGGGCGACGCCGACGAGAAGTACGGGTAGTCGCAGAAGAGCTGCTCCGGCGGCACCACGGTCCCCAGCTGCGCGACCGAGCACGACGCGCAGAAGAGCACGTCGAGCGGGTACACCGGGACCCGCTCGGCTGGGCCCGCCGTCAGGGCGTTGGCGGGCGGCTGCTCGCCGAGCGACAGCACCTGGCGAAGGTCCCGGCCCCCGCACAGCCGGCAGTGGTTCATGAGCGTCGCTCGACGATGCGGTTCGCCCCCACCACGGTCGCTCCCGGTGGCACGTCCCGCGTCACCACGGCGTTGGCGCCGATCCGCGCGCCCGCGCCGACCTGGATGGCGCCGAGCACCTTCGCGCCGGCGCCCAGGAACACGTCGTCGCCGATGACGGGTACGCCGACATCGGCGGGTTCCAGCTGGCCGATCGTCACCTGGTGCATCACCACCACGTTCTCGCCGAGCCGGACGTCGGGGTGCACGACGATCCCGTACGGGTGTGGCAGCCGCAACGAGCGCGGCACTGGGCAGTAGATGTCCGAGCCGAGCACGATCCGGGCGAGCTTGGCTAGGACGGGAACCTCGCGGGCGAGCAGCAGCACGAACAGCCCACCGAGGCGGGAGCTGTGGGCCTGTGCTGGATGCCGGCGGGTCACGCCGACGTCGCCTCCTCGGTCAGGGTGTCGTAGTAGCTCCGCACCGGCACGGGACGCCCCTCGGCGGTGGCGGTGAGCACGCCGAGGAGGAACGTGCCGAGGCGGTGCGGGTCGAGCGCCCCGCGCACCCCGTCGGGGTCGAGCCGGAGCCGCTCGAGCGCGCGGAAGGCCTGATCGATCTCACCGGGGTCGTCACCGGACACGACCAGACCCCCACCGAGCACCGAGAACAGCTCGGCGAGGTTGCACGACGGGGTCACGATCGCCGGGAGGCCGGCCAGCAACGCCTCACGGATCGCACGCGGCTGCCCCTCCCAGCGCGACAGCAGCACCACGCCCCGGCAGCGGGCGAGCTGGCCGAGCAGGGCGCGGCCGCTGCTGTGCCGGTCCCACTCGAGCAAACCCCGGGCCTCCAGGTCGAGCAGGCGCGCGCGGGTCTCGGGCGCGTGCTCATGGTCGTCGGGAGCGAGCAGCAGCGCCGCCGGCCTCGGCAGCGCGTCGCCGTGGCGCTCGAGCCACGCCGCGACCCGGTCGAAGCCCTTCCGCCAGGGATCGTAGCGGCTCACCAGGGCGACGGGCCCGTCACCGCGGCGGCTGATCCGACCGGCGGCGAGCGCGGCCTCCGCCAGCTCGGAGTCGGGCACGGGCCACGGCACCAGCACGACCTTACGGGCCGGGAACCGGGACTGGCGTGCCTCCTCGGCCGAAGCGCAGCAGATGACCCGGGCGAGCCGGTTCCATCCCCAGGCGAGCGACCGGACCATGGCGGGCTTCGCGCTCCGGAAGGCGCGGCCCCGACCCACGAACCAGCTGCCCCGGGCGAAGTCCTCGGTGAGCAGCGCCAGCGGGAAGAACGCAACAGGCGCTCCCCGGGCGCGCACGGCGAGGGCGACCACCAGGTGGTACCACGGCAGGGGGCCGAAGGCGATGGCGACGTCGTAGGACCGGCGGAGGACCCGCACGAGGGGCCCTGCCACCACGGCGTCCGCCCGGCGCTCGTCGATGTGCACGCGGTAGACCCGCCGGCAGTCGGTGGCCTCGATCGCCAGCCGCCCGCCGGCGTCCGCCCCGGCGAGGCCCCGCAGGTACTGCCACAGCTCGGCGCACTCGAACACCCGATGGTTGAGCTCCTTGTGGACGACCAGCACCCGGAGCTCCGGCGCCTGCTCGCCCTGGCCGGTGCGCAGTCGCTGCGCTGCTGCTGGCACGCCCGCGTGCCTCCTTGCCGTGTGCCGCCTCTCGACGCTCGGAACAGTAGAGCACCGGGGACCCGCCCCGGGGCACCATGAGGTGATGCCCCGTGTGAGCGTCGTCATCCCGACCCGCGACCGGCGCGACATGCTGGCGCGCACGCTCGGGACCGTTCTCGCCCAGACCGCAGCGGACCTGGAGGTCATCGTCGTCGACGACGGCTCGACCGACGGCACCGCGGACCTGCTCAGGCGCCAGCGCGACGAGCGGCTGCGAACCATCCGCCACGAGCGGTCCTGCGGTGTCGCTCGGAGCCGCAACGACGGGATCGCCCGGGCGCGCGGCGAGTGGATCGCCCTGCTCGACGACGACGACCTGTGGGCGCCGGCCAAGCTCGCCGACCAGCTCGCAGCCGCCGCCGCGGCGGGCGCCCCGTGGGCCTGTTCCGGGGCCGTGGCCGTGGACCACAGCCTGCGCGTCGTCGACACGTACCGGCCCGCCTCCCCGGAGGAGCTGCGCCGGAGCCTGGCCGTGCGGAACCCCGTGCCCGCTGGCGCCTCCAACGTCCTGGTCGCCCGGGCGGCCCTCGCCGAGGCCGGGCTGTTCCGCGAGGACCTGCGGCACCTCGCCGACTGGGACCTGTGGCGCCGGCTGGCTGCGATCGCGGCCCCCGCGGTGGTGCCCCGCCCGCACGTGGCGTACCTGATCCATCCCGGGAACGCGTCCCGGGACACGCCCGGGATCGTCGAGGAGGCGCGGCTCGTCGAAGCGACCGGGCAACACCCGATCGACTGGTCGGTGATCCACGCGTGGATCGCCCGGAACCACCTGCGTGCCGGTCGCCGGGGCCAGGCGGCCGCGGCCTACCTCCGGGCGGCCCGGGCGGGCGGGCGCGGCCACACCTTGCGTGCCCTCAACGCCCTCCTGCTGCCGGGAGCGGCCAGCCGGACGACCTTCCACCCCTTCCGGCGCGACGCCCAGGTCCCCGACACGGCCTGGGCCGCGGCAGCCGACCGCTGGCTGGCTGCGCTGCGCTGACGGCTCAGCGCCGGGCCGGTCCGGGCTCGGCACGGTGGATGCGAACCGCCAGCAGGGAACCGAGCTCTCCCGGGTCGATCCCGTGGGGCTCCCATCTGCCGAGCAGGTGGGGAGGCGTCGACGCCGTGGTCGGCTCACGCCGGCCCGTCCAGGCGAAGCGGTAGCCGGCGGCTGCGACGGCGGCGGCGGTTGACCGGTCCGCCTTGCCGTGGGGGTAGGCGAACAGGTCGATGGGACCACCGCACAGCGTTGCCAGGTCGGCGCGGCCGTCGGCCACGGCGGCGCCGACCTCCTGGGGCTCGAGCGCCGTCAGGACCGGGTGCCGCAGCGTGTGGAAGCCGATCTCGATCTCCGGCAGCGAGGCGAGGTACCGGATCTCTCCGGCGTCGAGGTGCGCCGGCGAGGGCCGGTCCTCGCCCGCCAGCTGATCCGGCGCGCCGGCTTCCTCGCAGCGCGCCGCGAGCTCCTGGGGCGTAGCTGCCTGGTAGCCGAGCTCGGCGGCGACGGCCGGAAGCCCCCGCTCCCGGATCCGCTGCTCGAGCAGCTCCCACCAGTACGCACCGAGTCCCCGCGCCGCCCGGCCCGACAGGAAGAACGTCGCTGGCACCCCTCGCCGAGCGAGCAGCTCGGCGACCGGCAGGTGCGACCGGTAGTCGTCATCGAAGGTCAGCGCGAGCCGCGGCCGGCCGGCGCTGCGCGCGCCCCGATCCGACGCCAGCGCCCGCGCCGGGACGACCTCGCCGAACCAGCAGATCACCTCGAGATGGGCGGCGAACAGGTCGAGCGGCACGGTGCGCACCACCTCGTGGGCCGCGGGTCCCTCGCTGCTGACCCGGTGGTAGAGCAGCGTCAGGCCATGGCCACGCAGGCGGGCGGCACGGCGGGCGACCCGTTGCGCGCCGCGCAGGCGCAGCGCACGCTTGCCACCACGCGCGAGTGACCGCGCGAACCGGTGGCGCGCGTGGCGAGCGGGGGCGGCGGTCGGCACCCGCCGATGGTACCCACGGGCCTAGCATGCGGCGCCGTGCTGCTCGACGCCTCCCAGCTCGACGACGGCGCTCGCCTCGACGCCGACGTGTGCGTCGTCGGAGGCGGGCCCGCCGGCATCACGGTCGCCGAGGCCCTCAGCCGTTCGGGCCGGGACGTGCTCGTGCTCGAGAGCGGAGGGTTGCAGCCCGACCGGGCGGGCCGTGACCTCTGCCGGGGCGAGAGCGTCGGGCTCCCCTACTACCCCCTCGAGCAGACCCGGGTCCGCGCCGTGGGCGGCACCTCGCACGACTGGCCGCTCGAGCTGGGCTGGCGCGTCCGCCCCCTCGATCCTGTGGACCTGGAGAGCGGGCGGGGCCGCGGGGCGGGATGGCCCTTCGCCTTCGACGTGCTCGATCGCTACTACCCCGCGGCGACCCGCCGGTGCGGCCTCGAACCAGCCTCGTACGACCCAGCCCGTTGGGTCCGGCCCGGCACGCCGCTCCTGCCGGCCGACGGACGCACGGCCGAAACCGTCATCTTCCGCTACAGCACCTCGGACTTCACCGCCGCCTCGCTGCTCGGCGCCGCCCACGCCCGCATCGCGGTCCGCGCCACCGCCGTCGAGCTGCGGCGCCGCGACGCCGCGGCGCCCGTCGACGCCGTGGTCGCGGCAACCGCACCCGGGCGCACGTTCCTCGTCCGCCCCCGGATCGTGGTGCTCGCCGCCGGCGGCATCGAGAACGCCCGACTCCTCCTCGCCAGCACCCACGCTGATCCCAACGGCCTCGGGAACCGCCACGACGTCGTGGGCCGCTACTTCATGGAGCGGCTGACCTTCCGGTCCGGCGTCCTGGTCCCGAACGATCCCAATCTGCTCCGACGCCTGGGCCTCTACGCCATCCACCCCGTCGACGGCTGCAACGTCCAGGGCGCGCTGCACCCGCGGCCCGCCGTGCTGCGAACCCATGAGCTCACCAACGTCGCCTTCTTCGTGGAGCCACGTGACCTGGCATCGGCGTCGGAGGGCATCGGTTCGCTCGCCGCGCTGCTTCATGTCCGTGACCGCCGCCCGCGCCCGTCCCGCCTCGTGCCCCACGTGCGCGCCGTGGTGCGCGACCGCAGGGCGGTGACCAGGACCGCCTTCGCTCACCTCGCGCGCCGCTGGCGGGCCCCCGAGGTCCTGCTGCTGCGCGCCCAGGCCGAGCCGACGCCCTGGGCCGCGTCGCGGGTGACGCTCGGCTCCGGCCGCGATCACCTCGGTCAGCGGCGCCCGCGCGTCGACTGGCGGGTCCGGCCCGGCGACATCGACGCCGTGCTCGAGGCCCAGTCCGCCGTCGCCCGGGCGCTCGAGGCGGCGGGCACGGCTCGGCTGCTGCCACGCTCCGACGAGGCGCCCGAGCCACTCGTCGACGGCGCCCACCACCACCTCGGCACAACCCGCATGAGCCTCGACCCCAGCACCGGCGTCGTCGACGCGGACTGCCGGGTCCACGGCGTGCCGAACCTCTACGTCGCCGGCAGCTCGACCTTCCCCACCGCCGGCTTCGCCAACCCCACCCTCACGGTGGTCGCGCTGGCCCTGCGCCTCGCCGACCACCTCGCGGCCCGCCACCGCCGCTAGCTATCGTGCCGTGATGTCCGTCCCGGGACCCCCAGGGCCACCGCGGTCTCGGCCCGTCCTCCCACCGGCGACGGTCGCCCGCATCCGGGCCCAGCGCCAGCACCCCCGAATGACGATGTGGGACGGGCTCCACCTCCGCTCGGTGCGCGACGGCATCGCGGCCGCTCTCCGCCGGCTCCCGGCGCGCAGCACGGTCGCCCTGGACGTGTGGTGCGGCGCCAAGCCCTACGAGGCGCTCCTCGGCGGCACCGTGATCGGCCTCGACATCGACCGCCACTTCGGTGCCGCCGATGTGGTCACGGCGACGCCGCTCGCCGTCCGGGACCGTGCGGTCGAGCTCGCCCTGTGCTCCCAGGCCCTGCACATCGTGCCCCGCGACGTCGGGGACGCGACCATCGCCGAGCTCTGGCGCGTGGTGGCGCCCGGCGGCCACGTGGTCGTCACGGTTCCCTGCACCATGCTGCGGGTGGGGCCCGCGGCCATCGAAGGGCGCCACAGCCCCACCGAGCTCGCCCGGCGCTTCGCCGGCTGGGAGGACGTCCGCGTCGACGTGGCGGGCGGGCTCGGCACGGCGACGGCGCACGGCGCCGGGCTCGTCGCCGACGCCGTCCGGCGCCGGCTCGGCCTCGCACCGGCGTGGATCGCGCCCGTCGCGCTCGCCGCCAACCTGCTCGGTCGCGCGCTCGACGCGCTTCCCGGGATCGGCCGGCGGTTCCCGCACACCCTCGTGCTCACCGCCCGCCGCCCGCACGACCCCGGTGCAGGAGCACGAGGTCGTCGAAGTCGACGGTGAGGTCGGCCTCGACGCCGGCGGGGCACGGCGCGCCACGGTAGAGCGTGAACCGGGCCGACTCGCCCGTGTGCCAGCGCATGGCGTTCGACGGGGCCCAGTCGTAGAAGAGCTCGTGGAGCGTGTAGGCACCCCGCGGCGCCGGATCGACGGCGCGCGGCTCGACCCCGCAGACCGCGACGTGGGCGCCGGGACCGTCGACGCGCGCCGCGATCCAGGCGAAGGCGGTGCGGTTGAACGACGCTGTCTCCTGCCGGACAGCCACGCTGAGAGCGAGCGCCAGCACGGCCGCGCCCGCGAAGGCTCCGGCCCCGAGGGCGACCACCCGAGCGCTGCGGGCACCGAGCGCGCCGGCGAGCAACGCTCCGACCATGCACAGCACCAGCCAGGTCGCGGTGAAGAGCCGGGGCGAGTGATCCCGCGGCAGCGTGGTCATGACGGGCACGTTCACGAGCAGCACGAGCAGCGAGCCGCCGGCCAGCACCGCACGCGGGCGCGGCCCGCCCGAGCCGGCGCCGGCGCCGCCCGCGCACGCCCACCACCACCACGCCGCGGCACCGACCACGGCGATCAGACCGATCGCCAGGCCCGCCCACACGAACGCCGCCGGTACCGCCTGCATGCCGAGCCCGACCGCGGCGAAGCGAGGGTAGAACCCCGGCTCGACGATGAGGTTCGCGAGGCGCTCGACGACACCGACGGTCGTGCGCGGGCTCGTCCCGGGGAACGACGCGTAGAAGGCGAGGACCGCCGCGACGATCGCTCCCGTGACCAGACCGGCGCGCCGGCGCCGCTCGGGCGGCGCGACCAGGTAGGCCGCCGCGGGGAGCGCGAACAGCACGTGCTCGGTGCTGAGGCAGGCGAGCAGCGCGAGGGTGACGCCGAGGAGCGTCCTGCCGCGGCGGAGGGCCAGAAGGCCGGCGAGCGCCGCCAGCAGCCCCAGCGGTACGTGGAGGGCCGCGGGCCACAGCGCCGCTTCGGCCCCCACGGGATGCACCAGGAAGAGAGCCGCGCCGCCGCTCGCCCACGGCTCGGGCCCGCCGAGGTCACGCAGCAGCGCCCGTGCGGCCCAGGCCACGCCGACGGTGAGGGCCAGCGGCACCGCGACCAGCAGACCGAAGGGCGCGCGAGGGCAGATCGTCGCGGTGAGCGACACCTCCGCGAGCCGCACCGGCCGGACCAGGCCGTGGAAGGCGGTCACCCGCTCGAGATGCTCGGCCAGTGTCCGCTCCTCGAGCGCGATGCACGCCTCGTAGTCGTCAGCCAGCGGTGCGCCGCCGACCACCGCGGGTGCGAGCACCAGGAGCACGATGGCGACGGTCGCGACGAGGAGCATTCGCCCCCGAGCCGCCGGGGAGGCCACCGCTCCACGGTAGCAGCCGGTCCGGCGCTGCCTGTGCCATCATCGGCGCGCGTGCGAGTGCTCGTCACCGGCCACAACGGCTACCTCGGCAGCGTGATGGTGCCGGTGCTCCGAGCCGGTGGGCACCAGGTCGTCGGCCTCGACAGCGACCTCTTCGCCGACGTGGTGCTGGGCCCCGAGCCTCCCCCCGTCGAGGCGATCCGGTGCGACCTGCGTGACGTCGAGCGCGGCGACCTCGAGGGGTTCGACGCCGTGATCCACCTGGCTGCCCTCTCGAATGACCCCCTGGGGGACTTCACGCCCCGATTGACGCACGAGATCAACCACCACGCGTCGGTCCGGCTCGCGACGCTCGCCAAGGCGGCCGGCGTCCAACGCTTCCTGTACGCGTCCTCGTGCAGCGTCTACGGCGCACACGGCGGCAGCGCGCCAGTGGACGAGACCTGCCCGATGGAGCCGCTCACGCCCTACGCCGTCTCCAAGGTCCGGGTCGAGGCCGACCTGGTGGCGCTGGCCGACGACGTCTTCACCCCGGTCCTGCTGCGCAACGCCACCGCCTACGGGTTCTCGCCCCGCCTTCGCTGCGACCTCGTCGTGAACGACCTCGTCGGGCACGCCGTCCTCGACGGTGTGGTGCGCGTCCTCTCCGACGGGACGCCATGGCGGCCGCTGGTGCACGTGGAGGACATCGCCGCCGCCTTTCTCGCCGCGCTCGAGGCTCCGCGCGAGGTTGTCCACGCCGAGGCGTTCAACGTCGGCAGCGACCGGGAGAACTACCAGGTGCGCGACATCGCCGAGGTCGTGGCGGCGGCGGTTCCCGGATCGGCCGTGGCCGTTGCCGGGACGAGCAGCCCCGACGCCCGGAGCTACCGGGTGGACTTCTCCAAGATGGCTTCGGCACTCCCGGCGGCGACGTTCCGCTGGACCCTCGACCGGGGTGCGGCGGAGCTCGCCGACGCCTACCGTCGCCACGGGCTCACGCGCGAGGCCTTCACGGAGCGCTTCCGGCGTCTCGGCGTGCTCCGGCAGCGCATCCAGGAGGGCACCATCGCACCGGATTTGCGACCCCTGCGGGGAGCACGCCCGCGGTGAGTCGTGCCGCCCGGGTGAGCGTCCTGCTCCCCGTGCGCGACGGTGAGCCCTGGCTCGCCGAAGCGCTCCGCAGCGTCTGCGACCAGACCTTCGAGGACTTCGAGGTCATCGTCGTCGACGACGGCTCCCGGGACGGCACGGGCGAGCTCCTCCGGGCCTGGCCCGATCCCCGCCTCCGGGTCCTGCGGAACGAACCCGGGCAGGGCCTCGTCCCGAGCCTGAACCGCGCCCTGGAAGCCTCGAGCGCCGAGCTCGTCGCGCGCATGGACGCCGACGACCGGTGCCGGCCGGGTCGCCTGGCGGCCCAGGTCGCCTTCCTCGACGCCCACCCGGACGTCGGCGTCGTGGGGGGCGCCGTGCAGCACGTGGACGCGGCAGGTGCACCGTTGGGCCCGCCCGTGACGAGCCTGCCGGTGCGGCCGGCGCACATCGCGTGGCTGCTCTGGTGGCACAACGTCGTGAACCACCCGACCGTGCTCGCCCGACGGGCCCTGCTCGCCGCCCTCGGGGGCTACCGGGCAGCGAGCTTCCCCGCCGAGGACTACGACCTCTGGCTTCGTGCCCGTTCCCGGGCGGGGGTCGCGAACCTGCCCGAGGTCGTGCTCGACTACCGGGTGCACGCCGAGAGCATCACGGGCACCCGCGGCGCGGCCGCCGAGCGCGCCGCCCTCAAGATCGCGGCCGCCGCGCAGAGCGAAGCGCTCGGCCGGCCCATCCGGCCGGCGGCGATCCAGGCCGTCCGGCAACCCGCCACGCTGCGCCGGCCTGACGCCGACCCGCCCGCGGCGCTCGAGGCGCTGGATGCCATGCGGGACCTGACCACGCGCTGGGCCCGCGACGCCGGGGGCCAGCCCGCGGACGTGCGCCTGGTCGAGGAGGATGCCGCCGACCGGGCGGCGGCGATGGTCCTCGCCTGCCTCCCCCACGCGCCACTGTGGGCGTGGCGCCTCGCGCGCAACCGGGCCGGGCTTTTGCGCCGGCGCCTCGCGCGTGCGCTCGCGCTACGGATCCTGCGCCGGCTCGGTCGCGCCCGGGTCGCGCGGCTGGCGCGCCGCGGCGGGGCGGGCGTCCCGCCGTCGCCGTAGCTCGTCGACAACCCCGAGCGCCAGGCCGGCGGGCAGGCCGGCAGGGATGCCCCGGCGCGGGTCCTGCCAGCGCGGCCGCCGCCGGACGGCCGCGCCCACCAGGCTCCGGAGCCCGGCGGTCCACTCGCGCGCCGCGAGCCGGAGCACCGCACGATCGCCGGCGACCAGGTACTTGGCATACAGCGCCCCGTTGCCGCGGGCGTACTCGACGTACCGGCGGACCAGCTCCTCCGGAGCCCGCCAGTCGTGGTGCCACACGACCATCTCCGGCTCGTACCGCAGCGGGCGCCCGGCCCGCAGCCACCGGTAGCAGAGGTCGTTGTCCTCCGATGCCGGTACCAGGCCGGGCCGCTCGTCGAACCCGCCCAGATCGAGGACCGCGACCCGCGGGAGGCAGACGTTGCCGCCGTAGAGCGCGTTCACGACCACCTCACCGGTGAAGTCCCGGGGAACCGGGTCGGCCTTCGTCGAGGGCACCGGCGCACCGGGCTCGGGTGGCAGGACCTGGCCCGACACGATCGCGCCGGGAGCGAGCAGCGACGCCTCATGGGCGGCGCCGACCCAGTCGCGGCGGACCGTGCAGTCGTCGTTGGTGACGAGCACGAGGTCGTGCCGGGCCGCGCGGAGCCCGGTGTTGAGCGCCCGCGCCACGCCCCGGCCGTCATCGGGCAGGAGCCGGGCGCGGGACCCGCCCCCGCGCTCGACCACCTCGCCCACCCGGGGGTCGCCGCTCTGGTCCACGACGAGCACCTCACCGGGGCGCGGTTCGCACGCCGCGATCGACTCGAGGCACGCCCGCAGCAGCGCCACCCGCCCGACCGTGGGAACCACGACGGTGACCGGCACCTGCCACGGCCGGTCACCGCTCGCCTCGCTCACAGGGCTCACCGTAGCGCCGGCGCCTAGCATGCGGCGCGTCCCGATCCCCGCCCGGAGCTCCCACCTGTGCCCCGATACGGCCTGTACCTGGCCGATCTGCGCCGTGCGCGCACCGACAGCCAGGGAACCATCAACTACGCGATCGGACTCGCCCGGGCGCTCGTGCCGCTGCTCGGCGGCGACGAGGAGCTCGTGGTCCTCGCGAACCGGCCGCTGCTCGCGGACCTGGCCGGCGCCGTGCCCGCGCCGGCGACCGTCGTGATCCCGGAGCCGAAGCGTGCGGCCAGCCGGCTCTACTCCGACCATGTGCGCGCGCCCCGGTCGGCGCGGCAGCACCGCCTGGAGGTGCTGCACTTCCCGAAGGGCCACGTCCCCTGGTGGCGGCCGCCGGGAACGACCTACGTGGCGACGCTGCACGACGACATCGCGGTGCGCTACGCCCGCGGGCAGCTGGGGCAGGCCCGCAGGGGCCTCAAGGGCCGGTACTTCGAGCAGGCCGTGCTGCACGCCGTCGGCACCACCGGCCACGTCCTGACCGTCTCGCGCTTCTCCGAGGCGCGGCTCCGGGAGCTCGCGGCCGAGCGGGGTCGCCGCGACCTACCGGTGACGGTCACGGGCCAGGGCGTGAGCCTGCCGCCTGTCCCGTACGTGCCGGTCGCCCAGCGCCGGCCCCAGCTCGTGCACATCGGTTCTGCCCTTCCCCACAAGCAGACCGCGCTCGCGATCGGCTGGAGCCTGCGGTACCTCGCGGAACGGGGGTGGCCCGCCCGCCTCGTCGTGACCGGCGCGGCACCCCCGGCAGCTGTGCCGTCCCCGGCTGCGGGCCACCTCGAGCGGGTGACGCAGGTGCTCACCAACGCCGAGATGGCACACCTCCTCGCCGAGTCCGAGGCCCTCGTCTTCACCTCCAACTACGAGGGCTTCGGCTTGCCGCCCGTCGAGGCGACGTCGCTCGGCACGCCCGCGGTGTGGCCGGCGACCGGCGCCATGGCCGAGGTCCTCGAAGGCTGTCCTGGCGGCTTCGACCCCGGCGACTACCACTCGTTCGCCCGCGCGCTCGACACCGTGCGGGCGATGACCGACGCGGACCGCCGGGCGGCGCAGGAGGCGATGCGAGCCCGGCACACCTGGGAGGCCGCCGCCACCCGAACCCTCGCGGTGTACCGGTCCCTTGCACCGGGCCCGCCCCGGCCCGGACACGGGTAGCATGATCCGGGCGGACCGCTGGTCGCGGCGCGCCGCCGATCCCGCATGGCCCACGAACGCTCCGCTCGTCTCCACCCTCGAGCCGCCGGGGCGCGGCGCGGGGCCGAACCCTTCCGCTGGTTCCGCCGGGCGCTGCTGGTCCTGCTGGGCGGCTACCTGTTCTTCGGGCGACCCTTCGCCTACCTGCGCGTCCCGGGGTCGCCCCTGTTCGTCGGGGAGCTGGTCCTGCTCGTCGGCCTCTTCGAGGCGGCCCGGGTGGGGCGCACGCTGCGCCGGACGGTGCGGCGCTCGCGGCCGCTGCAGGTGCTGCTGGTCTTCATGGCCGGGTGCAGCGTGCGGCTCGCGGTCGACCTGCCCCGGTACGGCCTCGACGCCGTCCGCGACGCCGCGATCTGGTACTACGCCACCTTCGCCTTCCTGGTGGCGGCCGCCATCCTGTGCAACCCCCGGACCCTCGACGACCTGCTGCGCTGGTACCGGCGGGTCATCCCGTTCTTCCTGGCCTGGGTGCCCGTCGCGCTGGTCCTCAGCCGGTCGGCGCCGCTCGCGTTCGTACCGGGGAGCGAGACGGCGATCAACGCGTTCAAGCCACCGGACCTCGCGGTCCACACCGGGGCGGCGCTCGCGTTCCTGCTGCTCACCGCCGGGCCCAGTGCTCGCGACCAGCACCGGCTCCGGCTCACCGGGGTGATCGGCCTCGCCGCCCTGCTGCTCGCCGGCTCACAGACGCGCGGGGGCTTCGCAGCCGCGGTCGTCGCCCTGGCCCTCGCCGCGCCCTACGTGCCCGACCGCCGGCGCACCACCTTCACGACGCTGGCGGCGCTCGGCGCGGTCGTGCTCGCCCTCGTCGTGATCGACCCCCGCGTGGAGCTCGGTGGGCGGGAGCTCTCCCTCGACCAGGTCCAGGCCAACGTCATGAGCGTGGTCGGCCTCGTCGACGGCGAGGCCGCGCCCGACGCCGGCAGCTTGCAGGACAACATCGAGTGGCGCCTCGAGTTCTGGGAGCGGGTGCGCGACGACGCGCTCGCGCCCGAGAACTTCCTCACCGGGCAGGGGTTCGGCCCGATCCTGGCCGACCGGTACGGCTTCCAGACGGCCCACGGCGACTCGGCCCAGCCGCTGCGCAGCGTGCACAACTCCCACCTCACGGTGCTGGCTCGAACCGGGGTGCCCCTGGCGCTGGTCTGGCTCCTGGTCTGGTCCGTGTGGGCCGCGACGGTCTGGCCGCGCCACGGACACCGGGCGAGCCCCGAGGTCCGGATGCGGGTGTGGGTGGTGGCCACGGTGATCGCCATGCTCGTGAACGCCTTCTTCGATCCCAGCCTCGAGGGCCCGCACTCGGGCATCTGGCTGTGGACCCTCGTGGGCGCCGGCGTCGCGCTGGCCATCCCGAGGGCACCGTCGCCTGGCGCTCGCCCGACGCGGGCCGACCCCGCCGCCGCACCCGGATGATCGCCCACTTCTTCCGGGAGTACCCTCGGCCGAACGGGGTGACCACGGCGGTCGAGGCGCTCGCCCGGGGCATGACGGAGCTCGGGATCGAGCACGTGGTGCTCACGGGCGAAGACGCGAACGCACCGAACCTTCGCTCGCTGCCGCGCCTCTCGAGCCGCCGGCGCAACCCGTTCGTCACACCCCGGGACCGGTGGGACCACGCGCTCGACGGCGTCTCGGTCCTGTTCACCCACGGCATGTTCACGCCGTCGTGCGCGGCCTTGACCCGCTGGGCCCGGTCGCGCGGCATCCCCGTGGTCGCCGTGCCCCACGACCCCTACGACCCCACCCGCTGGGCCCGGCGGCGGGCACGCAAGGAGCTCTACTGGCGCGCGGTCGAGCGGCGGTGGCTCGAGGAGGCGGCGGCGATCTTCCTGCTCTCGCCCCGCCACGAGGCGCCGCTGCGGGCGCGCCGCGTCACGACGCCCGCCCCCACCGTTCCTGCCGGCCTCGCCCACTGGCCCGCTCCCCGGCCGCAACCCCTCCGGCGCCGCCGGCCGGGGTCGCTTGCGGTCGCCTACGTCGGCCGCTACGACGTCCTCCAGAAGGGCCTCGACCTCCTCGTCGACGCCGCCGCGCTCCTCCGAGCCGGTGGTCGCACGGTCCAGCTCCACCTCGTCGGTGCCGCGACCGCGGCGGAGCGGCTCGCGGTCGACCGGCACGCCCAGCGCGCCGGTGTCGCGGACCTGATCACCCACCACGGCTGGGTCCGGTCGCTCGACGAGGCGTTCGAGCACGTAGACGCGCTGGTGGTGCCCTCCCGGGGCGAGGGCTTCTCGCTCACGACCGTCGAGGCGCTGGGCGCCGGACTTCCCGTCGTCGTGTCGCGGGGCGCCGGCGTGGTCGACTGGCTGGACGGGCACCGCGCCGCGGTGCTCGCCGAGCCCGAGCCGAGCGCGCTGGCTGCGGCACTGCGCACCGTCGACGACCACTACGGCGAGGTCGCGCTCGCCGCGGCCGAGGGCCGGTCCTGGGTACGGGACCGGTTCGGTCCCCGCCGGGTGGCCACCGACTGGCTGGCGGCGCTCGAGGGCTGTGAACTGCGTGCCGGCGGGTCGACCCCCCGCTGATCGTCACCCGGAGGCCGCGGCGCGCTGCGGGTCCCGCCGGTAGAGCCGCTCCCGCTCGACGCGGTACCCCAGCCAGCGCACCGCCGAGTGCGCCAGCGCCGCCCCCGGCTTGGCGTGCGCCTGGAGCACGGGCGCGGCCGCGGCGACGGCGATGTGCGCCCCCACCCCTGCGGCTTCCCGTCCGGCCATCTGGACCTCACGGCGGCCTGCGACCAGCTCCGACTGGTACGGGATGGACAGGGCGTGCACCAGGTTCGCCGCGATCGCCAGGGCCACCAGGCCCGGAACGTCGTACGCGGCCGCGAACAGCGCCCCGAACAGGTTCCAGGGGCTGTCGGCGCCGACCGCCAAGGCGTACGCAACCGCGGCGCCGACCACGATGGCGCAGAACACGCGCTCGTAGCGCCGGGCCGCCCGTCGGTCACCGGCCGCGGCGCTCTCCATCGAGCGGGGGCTCAGCACCGCCGCCAGCCCCGTCGACAGCACGAGCAGCGGCTGGGCGACGATGCGGGCCGCCTCCGCTGCGCCCAAAGCGCCTACGCTGGCGAGGTGGGCGACCAGCGCGGCCGCCACGAACGCCGCCCCGTCCGGCATGAGGCCACTCGCGAGGAGCCACCGCCCGGACCGCACGAGCTCACGCCATCGCAAGGCCCGGGCGAACGCCGGTGCCGCCCCCGGGCGAGCCAGCAGGAGCCCGGCTCCGAGTGAGACGGCGTTCGCGGCGGCGAGCGCCCCGAACGGGACGGCGGCGAGGGGAAGCGGCGTGCGGGACAGCACGCCGAGCCCAGCGAGCACGGCTGCGAGCTGGACCAGAGACACGATCGCGGCGCGCCATGACCGGCCCGCGAGGTGCAACACGCGCCGCACGTGGTCCTGCAGCGGAGACAGCACCGTGGCCGCGGCCGCGCCGACCGCGAGCGCAGCCACCGCCTGTGGCTCGACGACGCCGGGCACGGCCAGCATCGCGATCGCCACGATCCCCACGGAGGCGCCGCTCGTGGCGGCTCCCAACGCCAGCGACCGGCGCAGGACCGTGGGCCGTGCGCTGCGAGGCTGGTCGAGCACCGCCACCTCCACCGGCAACAGCACCAGGCGGGCAGGGACCACCCCGGCGACGACGAAGGCCGAGAAGAACAGGGCGTAGGCGCCGAGCACGTCGACCGGCAGGCGGGTCGCAGCGAACACACCGACCAGGAACGTGGCGAGCGACGCCAGGCCCGAGTCGATGAGCCCCGCCGGGAGCGCCCGCCAGAGCCGCCGGTGGCCACGCTCGGGTCGATCAGCCGGCGGCCGCACGCCCACCGGCGCCCGGTGTTCCCATCGTCACCTGCCCCGCCTCGATGGGTCGCACCCACGGGAATCTAGCCCTTCCGGGCCGGGGGTCGAGGTGACAGATGGGCGCTGTGGCTGGTGGTCATGCTGTCGTGTTGGCGAGGTGGGTGTCGAGGATCTGCTGGGGGGTTCTGCCGCGCACGTAGTCGCTGTGGTTGCGGCGTCGGTGGTTGTAGGTGAGTAGCCAGGCGTCGGCTTCGGCTTGGAGCTGACGGACGCTGGTGAACCGGCGCCGGTGGAACGCTGGGCGCCAGCA
>SIRW01000019.1 GCA_004366205.1 Actinomycetota bacterium
TGGGCGACGACGTCGTGGCCGTCGACGCGGGCGGTGCCCGACGTGGGCCGCAGCAGGGTCGCGAGCACCCGCATGGTGGTCGTCTTGCCGGCGCCGTTCGCCCCGAGGAAGCCGGTGACGCAGCCGGTCGGCGCCGTGAACGTCAGGTCGTCGAGCACCCGGGTGCCGCCGAGGTCGCGCGTGAGGCCCTCGACCTCGATCACGGCTGGCCCGGGGTCGGCACGCCGGTCCAAGGTAGTCCGGTGATCCGCAAGCGGGTGGTCGTGGCCGGCCGGGTGCAGGGCGTGTGGTTCCGCGAGTCGTGCCGGCGTGAAGCCGAGCGCCGGGGGGTGGCCGGCTGGGTCGCGAACCGGCCCGACGGCACCGTCGAGGCGGTGTTCGAGGGCGACCCCGAGGCCGTCGCCGCCCTGCTCGACTGGTGCCACGACGGGCCGAGGCGCGCACGCGTCGACCACGTCGCCGTCCGCGACGAGGCACCCGAGGGGGAGCGGGGCTTCACCGTCCGCTGACCCGGCGCCGTCGGCAAGACTGCGGCGCCGTGCCCGCCCGCGTCGGCACCCGTCGCCACCGCCCGCAGCCCGGTGGCCCTCCGCTCCGGCGGGCATCGGCGCGGCTGCGGTCGCTCGGGCGCCTGCGGGCGCTGCTCGGCCCCGATCCGGCCGCGGCGCGCCAGAGCCTCACGGCCCTCTCGGTGGGCCTGCTCGCCAGCTTCGTCGCCGGGTTCACGCTCGGGTCGATGGCCGGCACCCTGGAGGCGCTCCCGGGGCTCCTCGTGCTCATCCCCGCCGCCATCGGCATGCGCGGCACGATCTTCGGGGCGCTCGGATCCCGCCTGGCGACCACGGTGCACACGGGGACGTTCGGCATCAGCCGGCGGGTGGACAGCGTCGTGACCCAGAACGTCCTCGCCTCGATCACCCTGTCGCTGACGACGGCGCTGGCCCTGGCGTTCCTCGCCAAGGGCGTCTCGGTCCTGTTCGGCGTGGCCCACAGCATCAGCCTGGCGGACTTCGTCGTGATCTCGATGGTCGGCGGGATCCTCTCGTCGATCGCCGTGCTGCTGCTCACCCTCGGCCTGGCCGCCACCGGCGCACGGCGGGGCTGGGACCTCGACAACGTGATGGCGCCCGTCGTGACGGCCGCGGGTGACATGGCGACGTTGCCGTCGCTGTACCTGGCGACCTTCCTCGCCGGCATCGAGGTGTTCTCGCCGGTGGCGGCCGTGGTGCTGGGATCGGGCGCGGTGCTCGTCCTGACCGGCGTGCTGCGGTCGGGCCTGGTGCTGGTGCGGCGGGTCCTGTACGAGTCGTTCCCGATCGTGATGGTCGGGGGGACCGTCCAGTTGATCGCGGGCCTGACCGTGGAGCAGCGCCTGGAGGCGCTCGTTCGCTATCCGGCCCTGCTGGTGCTCATCCCACCGTTCCTCGCCAGCGCCGGCGCCCTCGGGGGGATCCTCTCCAGCCGGCTGGCGAGCAAGCTGCACCTCGGCCTGATCGAGCCGGCGCCCTGGCCGGCCCGCTCGGCGCGCACCGACCTCGCCCTGACCTTCCTGCTCGCCCTGCCCGTGTTCGCGCTCGCGTCGGTGATCGCCGACACTGGCGCAGCCCTCGGTCGGTTCGAGAGCCCCGGCCCGGCAGCCATGCTCGCCGTGGCCCTCCTCGCGGGGTTCCTGAGCACCGCCGCCCTGGCCGCCATCGCCTACTACGGGGCCGTGGCCGCGTACCGCTTCGGGCTCGACCCCGACAACTACGGCATCCCTGTCGTCACCTCCTCGCTCGACCTCATCGGCGCCGTGGTGCTCATCTCGGTCATCGTCACCCTCGGACTCGGGTGACGCGCCGGCGTATCCTTCGTCCCGAGCCCCGGAGGGCCCACACCCTGATGGACGACAGACCCCGGAACCTCAAGGCCATGCTGTCGGAGGCCAAGGACACCTCCGAGCTCATGGTCGACCTGGCCTACGCCGCCCTCTACTTCGGCGACGCCGACATGGCCGAGGAGGTCGACGACCTCGAAGCCCGGATGAGCGATCTCGTGCACGACATGCGGGCCGTGTGCGTGCTGGCCGTGCGCAACCCCCGGGAGGCCGACCAGATGTCATCGATCCTCCAGGTGATCTCCGCCATCGAGCGGGTGGGCGACGCGGCCGTCGACATCTCCCGGATCGTCACCAAGGACCTCGGCATCCCCCGGGACCTGCTCGCCGACCTGGCCGAGGCCGAGGAGGTCTCGCACCGGGTGCTGGTGAGCGAGGGTTCGCACTTCGCGCACCGACCGCTCGCCGACTTCGAGTTGCCGGTCGCCGTGGGCATGCGGGTCGTCGCCATCCACCGCGAGCGCGACTGGATCACCGACGTGCAGGGCGACCAGATCATCCTCCCGGGCGACGTGCTGTTCCTGCACGGCACGCCGTCGGGCATCCCCCGGTTGCGCCAGCTCGCGGGTGCGCCGGAGTGGCACGCCCCGACCCCGTCCGACATCGTGGCGCCGACCGACCTGGATCGGGCCATCGACGTGCTCGTCGAGATGAAGAACATCTCCGAGACGGCGGTCGGGCTGGCCTACTCGGCCCTCGTGCTGCGTGACCCCGGGCTCGCCGCCGAGGTGAACCACCTCGAGGACCGGCTCGACGACATGAAGGAGCGCCTCGAGGTGTGGGTGCTGCGCGCCGCCGGCGACTACGTCGACCCGTCGCCGCTGCGGGGGCTGCTGCACCTGGGCCAGGCCGCCGAGGAGATCGGCGATGCCGCCCAGCAGATCGTGTGGCTGATCGAGGCCGGTGAGGAGGTCCACCCCGTGCTCGAGCTCGCCCTCGGCGAAGCCGACGAGCGGGTGGTCTACCTGCCCGTCGCGGAGGGCAGCGAGGTGGCGAACCGTGCGCTCGCCGACCTGCAGCTCGACATCGACCCCGGCTTCCACGTGCTCGCCATCCGGCGCGGGGGCAGGTACGTCTACCGGCCCCGCGGCACGAACTTCCTGCGACCGGGCGACAGCGCCATCGCCGCCGGTCCCGACGAGGGCCACGCCCGCCTGGCCGAGATGTTCGGCCACGTGCTCGTCGAGGACGAGGAGCACGGACCCGTGCTCGTCGCCCCCGACGAGCTCGCCGGCCAGGACAGCTGAGCCTGGTCGCCACCCTTGTTCCCGACCGGTCGATCGCCGGGTGGACCGGCGATCGACCGGAGGCTCTCACGGGGAGTCGACGGAGTCGTCGGGCGAGTCGAAGGTGTCGTCCGCAGCGGGGGCGGGCGCCGGGGCCGGAGCGGGCGTGTCGTCGGGCGAGTCGAACGTGTCGTGGCTCGCCGGCGCCGGAGCGGGAGCAGGGGCCGGAGCGGGCGAGTTGTCGGGCGTGTCGAACGTGTCGTGGCTCCCGGGCGCCGGCGCGGGCGCCGATGGTGCGGATGCCCGGGGCCGGTCGGGTGAGTCGAACGTGTCGTCGGCAGCGGGCGAGTCCCACGTGTCCGCGGTGTGATCGCGGTCGTCCCACGACGGGCTGGCGATGCTGTCGTCCGCGCCGCCGTCGTCGGTCCGCTGCTCCACGCTGATCGGGTCGATGCGCCGCTCCTCGTCATCGGCGCCTGCGAGGGCGAAGCCACCGAGGGCCACGCCCGCAGCGGCACCGGTCGCCACCGCTACTCTCCAGTTGGGTCGTTTCATGTCGCCTCCTCTTGCTCGTCCGGGTGACGGTCACCCGGTGCCTCTGTTCTCCCCCGTGGGCATGAGGCCCTCATGACGCCGTCCTGAGACTTCTCACATCTCCCGCCGCCCAGCGCTCGGCCAGGGCGAGACGGTTCAAGGTGTGCTGGCGCCACCGGGCCTGCTGGACCCGGTGGGGGCCGGTCGCCAGGCCGAGCACGGCGGCGGCCGTCCGGCGGTGGAGCTCGGCGGGGCCGCCGGCGGCGTCCTCGAAGGCGACCAGCGTGCGCCCGAGGTAGGCGCGCAGGCCCGGCGTGCGTGATCCCGCGGCGAGCGTCGCCAGGTGGCCGAGGAACGTCGCCAGGTCGTCCAGGGGGTCACCGGCTCGCAGGTCGTCGGTGTCGAGGATCCCCGACACGCGCCCGCCCTCCACGAGCAGCTGGGCGGGGTGGAAGTCGCCGTGGACGACCGCCTCGGCCGCCGGGGCGGCGGGTTCCTCGGCGCCGAGGCGGTCGACGAGGCGCTCGAACCGCCGTCTCGAGCTGGGGAGCACGGCGGCGAGCAGGCGAGCGTGGTCGGCGGCGCGCGCCAGCAGGCCTGGCCGTTCGCACCTGCCGGTCGACCCCGGCGCGTCGCCGGCCGCCGGGTCGAGGGCGTGGATCGATCGCACGCACGCGAGGACGTCCACAGGGTCGGGGGCGTCGTCCCCCGAGCGCAGGACGTCCTGCAGCGTCCGCCCGGGGAGCGCCTCCAGCACCAGCACGCCCTCGGGCTCGTGGAGGTCGACGACGCGGGGAACGGGCACGACCCCGGCGAGCGATGCCAGCCCGCCGGCCAGTGCCTTCGCCCGCGGTGGCGGCACCACCTTCAGGTAGGCCTCCTCGCTCGCCCGAGCGTGGATCACGGCCCGCCGGCAGGGTCGGTAGGTCCTCGCCTTCACGGTGGGCGTGCCGGCCCACCCCAGCAGGTGGCGGGCGCGGTCGGGCCGGACGGCGGCGGCGAGGCCGGGCAGCACCGGGTCGTGCGGCCAGCGGAAGAGGCCGACGCGCGCCGGTCCGGCCTCCATCACCAGGGTGCCGTCGGGCGGTCCCGCCACGTCGGTCACGGCGACGATCGTCTCGCTTCGCGGCGGGCCGCCGTTCCACGTGACCTGCGCCTGGTAGCGGACGGTGAGCGACTGGCCGGGCGTGTAGAGCACCTGGCGGTGGGTGAGGCCGGCGAGCCGGCCGCCGAACGCGTCGAGGGCGGCGCTGACGAGGTCGTGCGCGCCCGGACCGAGCAGGACAGGGGCGGCGGGCAGGGACGGGTCGGCCACGCCGCCGAGATGACCACGGCGGGGTGAGACCCGGGTGGGACCAGGATGAGATCCCTCTCATCCCGTCCCGATCAGTCGTCGCGCAACCGGTACCCCATGCCGCGGACGGTCTCGATGACGCCGGCGCCGAGCTTGCGCCGGAGGTAGCGGATGTAGACGTCGACGACGTTGGACTCGGGGGCGAAGTCGTAGCCCCACACGTGGCTGAGGAGCTGCTCGCGGCTGAGCACCTGGCCGGCGTGGCGCAGCAGGGTTTCGGCGAGCGCGAACTCCCGGGCGGTGAGCTCCACGGACCGGCCGTCGACCTGGGCCCGGCGGGTGCGCAGGTCGAGCGTGACGGCTCCTGCGGACAACACGGTGGACTCGGTCGTGGTGTCCTCGCGCAGGCGGGCCCGGATGCGCGCGAGCAGCTCCTCGAAGCGGAACGGCTTGGTGACGTAGTCGTCGGCGCCCCCGTCGAGGCCGGCCACGGTGTCCTCGACGCCGTCCCGGGCGGTGAGGATGAGGATGGGGAGCCGCTCGCCCCGAGCGCGGATCTGCCGCAGGGCCTCCTGGCCGTCGAGGCCGGGCAGGCCCAGGTCGAGGATCACCAGGTCGAACTGGCCGTCGCGGGCGAGCGCGACGGCGTCGGGTCCCGTCCGCACGACCGTGGTGGTGAAGCCGTTCGCCCGCAGCCCCCGCTCGAGGAAGCTGGTGATGCGCTCCTCGTCCTCGGCGATCAGGATCCTGGTCACGGTCGGTCGTCCCCCTCGGTTCCGTCGTCGTCCTCGCCGGTGCCGCCCGCCGGGAGGACGAGCGTGAAGGTGGCGCCCGCGCCGGGTGCGCTGTCGAGCTCGACCCGGCCGCCGTGGGCCGCGGCGATCGCGGCCACGATGGCCAGGCCGAGCCCGGCGCCGTCGTCGCGGCCCGACGTGTCCCGTGCCCGCCCGAAGCGCTCGAAGATCCGCTCCTGGGCGTCCGCAGCGATGCCGACCCCGTCGTCGGCCACCCACAGGCGCACCTCGCCCCCGGCCGCGCTCGACCCGATCCGGATCGTGGCGTTCGGTCCGGCGTGGCGAGCGGCGTTGGCGAGGAGGTTCACCATCGCCTGGGTGACCCGCTCCGGATCGGCGCTGATCGTCACGGGGGCGAGGCGCTCGAGCACCCAGCGGCGGTTCGGGTCGATGGCGACACCCCGGGCGTGCAGCGAGTCGGTGAGCTCGGCCACGTCGAGGTTACGGGGGAGCAGGAAGTCGGGCTGCTCGGCCTTGGCGAGGGTCATGAGGTCCTGCACGTAGCGGGCCATGCGGTCGAGCTCGTCCAGGCACAGGGCGACCGCTTCGGCTCGCTCCGTCGGGTCGTCGGGCAGCAGCTCGAGGTTGCCGCGCACGATGGTGATCGGCGTCCGCAGCTCGTGGCCGACGTCGTCGAGGAACGTCCGTTGCGCCGCGAACGCCGTCTCCAGGCGGTCGAGCATCTCGTTGAAGGTGCGGGCGAGCTCGGCCACCTCGTCCTCGCCGGACACCGCGATCCGCTCGCTCAGGTCGCTCTCGCTGATGCGGCGGGCGGTACGGGTGAGGCCGCGGATCGGCGCGAGGACCCGCCCGGTCGTGGCGAACGCCAGGAGCGTCGCCAGCAGCATCACGCTGCCCGCCACCCAGGCGATCACCCGGACCGCGCCGGTGATCTCGGCCCGCTCCTCGCCGACGAGGTCAGCGACGACGAACGTCCCGGACGCCGAGCCGGCTCGCACCGGGACGGCCAGCCAGCGGACCGGGCCCGCGGACGAGTCCGACTCCCCCCACGTCGGGGCGTCGAGGGCCCGCCACTCGGGCAGCAGGCTCGCTGCACCCCCCCGAGCGGCCCGGGGAGCGGGGCGGGTGGCGTGCAGCCGCCCCTCGACGAGGGCGACGAAGAACTCCCGCTCGGCCGGTACGTTCCGGGCGAAGTACGTGTCGAACAGGCCCGCGACGTCCTCGCCGAAGGGCTGGCCCGTCCTCGGGTCGACCCCGCCGGCGAGCAGCTGGAGCTCGGCGACCTCCTTGGCGAGCGAGCGGTCGACCTCGTCGTCCAGCCGGACGAGCAGGACCTGGCGGATCGTGAGGACCGCGACCAGCAGCGACACGGCGAAGAGGGCGACGTACCAGACGAGCACCCGGGCGCGCAGCCCGAGCACCGACCGGCGCAGCGCCCGGGCCGCCCGGCGCAGCGGACCCGCCGCCCGGCCGGCGCCCCCGTGCGCCGGTCCCGGCGGCTCGGTCGTCGGGTCAGTCGTCGGGGCTGTCGTCGAGGTCATCGAGCTCGTCGAGGTCGTCGTCGGGTGAGTCGTCGGGGCTGGGCGGCGGCGCCGGCGGCGGCGCGGGAGGCGCGGTGGTGGCGGGGCCCGTCGCTCCGGGTGGGGCCGGGTCGGGCGGTCCCGGCGCCGCCGGTGGGGCCGGGGTGGGTACGACGACCGGGCCGACCGCAGGTCGGGGCTCGCGCGTGAGCGCCCGTCCGGCGGTGAGCACGGCCAGCATCACGGCCGCGGCCACGAGGACGGCGACAGCTGCGGTGAGGGCGCGCGACACCGTGGCATCCTCGCCCCGGTCGACGTCGGGTTCGGTGAGAGCCAGGTGAGAATCTTCTCATCGTCGACGCCGGGTGCCCCGCGGCTGGGAACCGGCTTCCTCCGCGGGCCGTCAGGCGTCGTCGCCGTCGCGGGCTCCGCTGCCGGCGTCGGGTCCGCTGCCGCCGGCGCGGAGGAGCTCGGCCGCCGAGACGAGCGAGCCGAGCACACCGGTGGCGTCCGCGGGCAGGTAGATCTTGGTGGCCCGACCGTCGGCGATCCGCCCGAGCGCCTCGAGGTACTTGAGCGCCAGCAGGTCGGGTGTGGGCCGGCCGTCGTGGATGGCGGCGAACACGCTCCGCACCGCCGCGGCCTCGCCCTCGGCGACGGTGAGCTGGCGGAACTTCTCGGCCTCGGCCACGGCCCGGATGGCCTCGGCCTCGCCCTCGGCCGCCAGCACCTGGCGTTGCTTCTCGCCCTCGGCCTGCAGGATCGCCGACTGCTTCTCGCCCTCGGCCCGGGTGATCGACGCCTCGCGGAAGCCCTGGGCTTCGGTGACCACGGCGCGCCGGGTGCGCTCGGCCTTCATCTGCTCGTGCATGGCCGACATGACGTCGGGCGGCGGGTCGATCCGCTGGATCTCGACCCGCACCACCCGCACGCCCCACTTGTCGGTGGCGTCGTCGAGGATCTCGCGCAGGGCGATGTTGATCTTGTCCCGCGAGACCAGGGCCTCGTCGAGGTCCATGTCGCCGATGACGTTCCGCAGGTTGGTCTGGGCCAGCTTGGTGATGGCGATGATGAAGTTGCCGACGTTGTAGACGAGCCGCTGGGCGTCGGTGGCCTCGTGGTACACGACGGCGTCGACGGCGACCACCACGTTGTCCTTGGTGATGACCTCCTGAGGGGGCACGTCGATGACCTGCTCCCGCATGTCGACGTGCACGATGCGCTCGACGCCCGGGATGATGATCCGCAGGCCCGGGTCGACCGTGCCCCGGTACTTGCCGAGGCGCTCGACGATGCCCCGCTGGTAGGGCCGCACGATCTTGATGCCCGACGCCACGTAGACGAACAGCACCAGGGCCAGCACGGCCAGGACGATCACGGCTGCCATCGCAGCTCCTTCCATCAGCTTGGGTCCCCGACCGGGCCGCTGCCGGGATCCAGCTCGGCGGGCCACACCACCAGGCGGGTGCCGACGACGTCGACGACCCGCACCGCCGTTCCCGCCGGGATGGCCGAGCCGTCGAGGCTGCCGGCCCGCCACTCCTCCCGGCCGATGCGCACCAGGCCGGTCTCGTCGGCGCCGGCGGGGATCTCGGTGAGCACCTTGGCGTGCTGGCCGATCCACCGGCGGGCGCCGATGCCTTCGTGGCGCTCGTCGGCGTCCAGGCGCCGCGCGAGCGGCCGGAAGGCGGCGAAGGCGACGGCCGACACGGCGACGAAGGCGGCCCACTGCACGGCGACGTCGGCGCCGGCGAAGGCCAGGACCGTGGCGACGACCGCTCCGATGGCGAACGGCAGGAGGAAGAACGTGCCCGCCGACGACATCTCGCCCACGGCGAACAGCCCTGCCACCCCCAGCCAGATCCAGCGCCACAGCTCGGGCGAACCCATGCCCCTCCACCTCGGCCGCCGGCCCGGTGCCGGCGGCGCGGCCAGCGTAGACGTCGGGACGGCGTGCGCCCGGGCGACCCACCCCGGTAGGTTGCACGGGCGATGGCCGAGCCGCTCTGCCTGCTCACCGTGCACGCCCACCCCGACGACGAGTCGTCGAAGGGCGCCGGCACGGTTGCCCGATACCATGCCGAAGGCGTGCGCACCGTGCTCGTGTGCTGCACGGGCGGCGAGGCCGGCGACATCCTCAACCCCGCCATGGACCGCCCCGAGGTGCGCGAGCGGCTGAACGAGGTCCGCATGCAGGAGCTCGCCCGGGCCACCGAGATCATCGGCTACGACCACGTCGAGCTGCTCGGCTACCGCGACTCGGGCATGCCCGACACGCCGGACAACGACCACCCCGACGCCTTCGCCAACGCCGACCTCGACGAGGCCACCGGCAGGCTGGTGGCGATCATCCGGCGCGAGCGGCCGCAGGTCGTCGTCACCTACGGCGACGACCAGCGGGGCTACCCGCACCCCGACCACCTGCGGGTGCACGACATCAGCCTGCTCGCCTTCGACCGGGCCGGCGATCCCGGCTGGTACCCCGAGGCGGGCGAGCCCTGGCAGCCGCAGAAGCTGTACTACACCGTGTGGTCTCGAGCCCGCATGCTGGCCATGCACGAGAAGTTCGGCGAGCTCGGGCTGGAGTCGCCCTTCGACGACCGGTGGTTCGAGCGGCCCGACCAGGACCACCGCATCACCACGAGGATCGACATCAGCGACTTCGGCGACGTGCGGCCCAACGCCCTCCTCGCCCACGCCACCCAGGTCGACCCCGGCTCACGGTTCTGGTTCGGCCTCCCGCCCGAGGTGGCCCGCACCGTCCACCCCTACGACGACTACATCCTCGCCCGCTCGCTGGTCCAGAGCGCGACGCCCGAGGACGACCTCTTCGCCGGGATCCGCCAGCCCGCGGCACGCTGAGCAGCGGCTCGGTACTGTCTGTGGTACCGACGTAGCGACCGAGGAGCGGCGGAGGATCCGATGCCGAAGTACCTGACCCAGGAGTGGCTGGACAAGCAGAAGGAGCTGGCCCAGGAGTTCCCCGAGAAGCCCGGGGCCACCGCCCGGATGCAGTACCGGGTCACCGGTACGCCCGAGGGTGACGTCACCTACCACACGGTCATCGAGAACGGGAAGATGGTCGAGAACACCATGGGCGAGGACCCCCAGGCCGAGTTCACGATCTCGATGACCTACGAGGACGCCCTCAAGGTGCAGAAGGGCGAGCTCGACGCCAACGCCGCCTTCATGCAGGGACGCATGAAGGTCACCGGCGACATGGGCAAGCTGATGGCGCTCATGCCGCTGACCCAGAGCCCCGAGTACAAGCAGATCCAGGAGAAGCTGGCCTCCGAGACCGAGTTCTAGCCCGGGCCGGCGGAGCGAGAGCCGGTCCCCGGTCGCTGCTCGCCGTCGGCCCCGGCGCCGGCGACCACGATCGTCCCCTGCATCTGTGGGTGCAGTCGGCAGGCGTAGTCGTGGCGGCCGGGCTCGTCGAGGACGACGGTGAACGTCTCGCCCGGCAGGAGCACGCCGGAGTCGAACCGGCCCGGGCCGTTCTCGCCCCGGGCCGTGACGGTGTGGTCGGCCTCGCCGGTGAGCTCGAACTCGACGACGCCGCCGGGCTCGATCCGCACCTCGGCGGGCTCGAAGCCGAAGTCGACGACGGCCACCTCGACGTCGACGGGGAGCCCGCCTTCGAGCAGGTGCGGTCCCGGCGCGTCGTCCTCGCCGCAGCCCCCGAGCGACGCCGCGGCGGCGAGGGCGGCGACGAGCAGGCTGGCGCCGCGCCGGCGCCGAGTTGCGACGAGCACGCCGGGGTGGGCCGTGGCCATGGGGGTGAGGTCTAGCGCCTACGGTTGCCCCGTGCAGGTCGAGGAGTGGGGGGTCGAGCGGGCCGAGGACCTCGCGGCGCTCGCCCGCGACGCCCTGCCCGACGAGCACCTCACGCTCGACGAGCTCCTGTCGTGCTGCTGGGACGCCGGCGGCACGGTGCTGGGGCTGTCCGACGGGGCGGGGGCCGTCGCCGCCGTGGCCCAGCCCGCGGGGGAGCACCCGGTCGCGTTCGTGCAGCTCCTCGCCGTGCACCCCGGCGCCCGGGGCGAGGGCCGGGGCCGGCGCCTGCTCGAGGCCGCGCACGAGTGGGCCTTCGAGGGGGCAGGCGCCACGGCCGTCCGGGTCGCAGGCGCCGCGCCCTTCTACCTGTGGCCGGGCGTCGACGTGCGCTTCACCCGGGCCCTCTGCCTGGTCGAGGCGGCGGGATACCGGCCCGACGGCGCCGAGCTCAACATGTCGTACCCCTCGTCGTTCCGGGCCCCGCCGCCCGACGGCGTCGTGGTGCGGCGGGTGCTCGAGGACGCCGACCGCGACGCCGTGCTCGCCCTGTGCGCCGAGCACTGGCCCCACTGGGTCGCCGAGACGCGCCGGGGCATCGAGCACGGCGCCTGCCACGGCGCCTTCGTCGAGGCCTCGCCGGACGGTGGCGAGGCCGGCGGAGCGTCCGTCGCCTTCGTGTGCCACTCGGTCAACCGGGGTGGCTGGCTGGGGCCGATGGCCACCGACCCTGGCCGCCGGCGGTCCGGCATCGGCCGAGCCCTCCTGTCCGCCGTCGCCGCCGACCTGCGGCCCGCCGGCTACGCCGACGTCGAGGTCGCCTGGGTCGGCCCTGTCGGCTTCTACGCCCGCGCCGCCGGTGCCGCCGTCTCGCGCGTGTTCCGCACCGCCACCCTCCGCCGCCCCTGAGGGCGAGCGGCTCCGTCCGGGCCCCGCCGGCTCCCGTCCCCGTCCACTGCCGCTCCGCCCGTCCCTGCACCGTCCACTGCGGCTCCCCCGGCCCCGCCACCGCCCGGTCCCGGCCCTCCGGACCCTCGCCGTCTCCACCCACCCCTTGTGAACGGATTCTTGTGCGCGCCCATCGCCGTAGAGGGCGATCAGCGCGCACAAGAATCCGCGGTCGCCGTCGTGGCCGCCGGGGCTCGGTGGTCAGGCGCCGGCGCGCTGGAGGTCGCGGATCTCGCGGTAGCCGACGAAGACGACGCCGGCCCGTTCGGCCAGGGCGCGGAACTCGCGGTCGCGCACGAGCAGGTCGTGGTCGTCGACGCGGTTCGCCCAGTCGGGTGCGAGGGCGCGCAGCTCGTCGCTGTCGATCGCCGGGTGGGCGTAGAGCTCGGTGACGCCGGGGCGCAGCTCGAAGATCGTGCGCTCGAAGGTCCGGCGGCTGCCGACGCCCCCGGTGACGTACACGAAGTGGTCGGGGAACAGCACGCCCTCGTCGGCGGCGAGCTGGCGGAACGGGAAGCCGATCGATCGCTCGCTCGAAGCGCCCGACAGCCGCACCGGCAGCCCGAACTCGACGGCGAGGTCGAGGTAGACGTCGAAGAACTCGGGCCGCAGCTGCAGCGTGCCCATGTGGCTGTCGAGGTGGCTGACGTCGAAGCCCCACAGGATCGCCCGCTCGATCTGGGTGCGCAGCTCGCGACGCACCTCGTCGAGGTCGGCGTGGTCCCACACCTCCTGCACCGTGCGGGGGAAGCCGCCGTCACCGTCGACGAGGGACGGCGCGTGGGTGATGGGGCCCCACCGGTACAGGTCGTACTCGGCGTTGAGCGTGAGGTGCACGCCGACGTCCTCGCCGCGGTAGCGCGCCGCCGCCTCGCGGGCCCACGGGCACGGCACCATCAGCGTGGCGCTGGTGGCGATCCCCTCCCGCAGCGCCTCGTAGCACGCCACGTTGGCGGCGTGGCTCGACCCGAGGTCGTCGCAGTTCACGATGAGCAGCCGGGCGTCGGCGGGGTGGCCGAGGCGCTCCGCCAGGGTGGTCACGCCCGCAACGCTACCCGCCGGCCCGGCGCCCCTCGATCTCGTCGAGGGGCACGTCCGGGCCGCCGCACGCGCCCCACAGCCCCAGCCCGGCCTCGCGCGCCCGGGCCGCGGCGGCCACGAAGTCGGCGGTGTGGGCGACGTTGGGGGGGAACGTGTACGCCGCCGCGAAGCCGTCCTCGACCATCGCCAGGTTCACGTGGAGGTCGTCGCTCGCCCGGTACACGTAGGCGAGGAGGCGGTCGAAGCGGTCGCGAGCCTCCACGTCGCGCACCAGGCGCACCTCGGTGCCGGGCGGGATCAGCTCGGTGATGCGGGCGCTGGCCTCGGCACCGAAGCACTCGACCGGCGAGCGGGGGTCGACGGTCTCGGGGGTGTCGATGCCGATGAGCCGGACCCGCTCGTCGGCCCCGCCGATGCGCACGACGATGGTGTCGCCGTCGACGATGCGGCTCACGACCCCGACGCCCGGCTCGGCCGGCGCCGAACCGTCGCCTCCGAACCAGCCGCACCCGGCGACCAGCGTCAGGCCGGCGAGGACGACGGTCAGCCGCGACACGCCGGACCGGCGGCGCCGGTGCGCCCGCCCGGGACCTGGATCGTGCCGGCCCGGCCGGTCGCGCCCGTCGGCCCGAAGGCGCGCCGGGGTCGCGCCATCGGGCGTCGGTCGGGGCACGTCGCCCATGTGGCGACGGGACGGGTCAGGCCAGTCGACGTTCGGCTTCGTCGACGTCGATCTCGCCTCGGGCGAGGGCATCGAGCACCTCCACGCGGGGGTCGGTGGGGCGCCCGGCGTCGATGCCGAGGCGGCCGAGGAGCGCGTCGAACCGGCTGCGGGTGGTGGGATAGCTGACGCCGAGGTGGCGTTCGAGCTCCTTCATGTTCCCGCGTGAGGCGAGGAACACCCGGAGCAGCTCGCGGTCGTCGTCGCCGAGCGCGCAGAACGGGCACGGCTGGAACGCACCGGACAGCTCGGTGCCGCACTCGTCGCATCCCAGACGGGTGAGCACGAGGCGGGCCTCACAGACGGGACAGTGGGCGGGCGGGCGGTGGAGGTCGGGCATGGCGTCAGACGGTGCCGATGTGGATCTTGCCGAGGTTGACCCGCACGTCGAGCCTGCCGGCACCCTCGCCGAGCGTGAACCGGCGTTCGTCGTTGCCCAGGCCCACCCCGCGGGACGACTCGATGCCCGCGTGGGGCGCGTCGACGCTCACCTTCCCGAGCGTGGCCGCGAGGACGACCTCCACGCTCGAGTCGCGGTCGAGCTCGAGGCGGACGGAACCCGCATCGCAGGTGACCTTCGACTCGCCCTGGTCGAGGCGGCCCGCAGCGGTGAGGGAACCCGCGTTCACGACGGCCCGCAGCGGGCCCCGGAACCCCTCGACCCGGCCCGTGCCGGCGTTGAGCTCGAGGTCGAGCGGCCCGTGCACCCGCCGCACCGAGAAGGTGCCGGCGTTGAGCTCGATGCCGAGTGGCAGGTCGGGGTTGACGCGCACGACCAGCGGCGTCTCGTCGCGCCACTCGCCCCGCCCCCAGGAGATCCGCCGCCGCCGGCCGCGCTTGAGGTCGAGCACGAAGCCGCGGACGTCGTCGCCGTCGAGCGGCGGCGTCCGCTCGACCACGATCGTGCTGCCCTCGTGGTGGACCGTGTGGTCGCCCTCGTCGACGGCCACACCGGCGACCGCCGGGTCACCGGTGACCTGGACACGCCCGGCGGCAGCCTCGATGCGGACGGCGGTGACGGTGCCGGTCGCCGCGGCGGTCCCCGTGACGGAACCCCGCGCACCGGGTCCGGCCGCCGCACCGGCGCCGACGTCGTAGGCGTAGGCGAAGCCCGTCCGCGCTCCCGGCGCGCCCGTTGCGCGCGCCGCGGCGCTCGGCTCGGCGGACTCGTGGGCCGGATCGGCGTCCGCCCGGTCAGTGGCGCTCGCGGACGTGTCGGGGTGCGCCCGACGCAGGGCCTCGAGCCGGCCCGCGGCCTCCTCGGGGGTGAGGCGGCCGGCGGCCACCTCCAACAGGATCGTTCGGCGTGCCTCTGGGCTCATAGACCGGACTATAAGACGACTCTTGACAATCTCGCAAGACCCCGTTGACAGTTCTCTTGACAAGCGGCAGAACGGCGGGTACACAACGTCCCGGGTTGTCCGAAATCGGTGGACAACCCGGACGGCAGCACGCACGGTGGCGCAGGAGCAGGCCGCAGCACAGCAGCAGGCCGCAGCGGCGGGACGCAGCGGCGGGACGAACGGACGAACGGGGAACGGAGCGATGACCAGCTCGGAGGACACGCAGCGGGGACCGCGGCCGGGGGCCGGGCTGCTCGCGCTCCTCCGCCTGCTTCCGTCGGTGAGCCGGCCCCGCACGGCGCTCGTGGGCGGCACCACGCTGGTCGCTGGTCTGCTGCCGGTGGCCTTCACGATCGCCGCGGGGATCATGGTCGGCGCCGTGCCCGGTGCCGTCGCCGGGGGGCTCGACTCGCCCGAGGGCCGGCGCCTGCTGACCGCCCTGATCGTGGCGGCGGTGCTCTTCGTCGCCGAGCAGGTCACGGGTCAGGTCCAGAGCTACCTCGCGGACGCCCTCGGTCGGCGCACCAGCGGGATCCTGCGCGAGCGGGCCATGGCCGCGGCCCTGCGCCCGGTCGGCCTCGCCCACCTCGAGGACCGCGACCTGGCCGACACGATCTCGCTCGCCCGCGACCTCGGGCCCGGGCAGTTCACGCCCGGCGGTGCGGTCGCCGGCCTGGCCGTCGGTGCCGTCCCGAGGATCCAGATGGCCGTGTCGGCGCTGGTCGTCGGCGTGCTCTTCTCGTGGCCGCTCGCCCTGGTGCTGCTCGTCGGCGGCGCGGTCAGCCAGGTGCTGCTGCTGCGGGTGTTCTTCGTCCACGCCGCCGTGCTGGCCGACACCACGGCGGTGCTGCGGCGGTCGGTGTACGTGCGCGACCTGGCGCTGACCCCCGGCGCGGCCAAGGAGGTGCGGGTCTTCGGCCTGGCCGGCTGGCTGGGCGCGCGCTTCACGCGTGTGTGGAACGACGCCATGGCGTCGGTCTGGCAGCAGCGGCGTGACCTGCGCGGTCCCCTCGCCACGGTGTGCATCCTGCACGGCGGTGTCCTGGGGGTCGGGCTGCTGGTGGTCGCGCGGGCCGGCGTGCAGGGCGCGATCGGCGTCGAGTCGCTCGCCGTGCTGCTCGGCGCCGTCATCGCCGCCATGGGCCTCCAGGGCAGCGACAACGACATCCGCGCTGCCTACGGCGCCGCCTCCGTCCCCGCCCTCCTACGCCTCGAGCAGGCGGTGGCCGAGCCCCGCTTCGCGGCCGCCGGGCACCTGCCGGCGCTCGGCATGCCGACCGAGGCCATCCGCCTCGAGGGCGTGGGGTTCCGCTACCCGGGCAGCGAGCGTGACGTCTATGCCGGCCTCGACCTTACGATCCCGGCGGGGCAGAGCCTGGCCATCGTGGGGGTGAACGGCGCCGGCAAGACCACCCTGGTGAAGCTCCTCGCCCGCCTCTACGAGCCGAGCGCCGGCCGCATCACCGTCGACGGCGTGCCCCTGGCCGAGCTCGACCCGCAGGCGTGGCGCCGTCAGCTGGCGGTGCTCTTCCAGGACTTCGTGCGCTACGGCCTCACCGCCGCCGACAACGTCGCCTTCGGCGCCGTCGATGCCGACAGCGGGCCCGCGGCGCTCGCGCGGGCGGCCGAGCGCGCCGGCGCGGGCGAGGTCGTCGAGCAGCTCGCCGAGGGGTGGGACACCATCCTCACCCGGGCCGTCACGGGCGGCGCCGACCTGTCCGGCGGCCAGTGGCAACGCGTGGCGCTGGCCCGGGCCCTGCTGGCCGTGGACGCCGGCGCGCGTGTGCTCGTCCTCGACGAGCCCACCGCCAACCTCGACGTGCGGGCCGAGGCCGAGCTCTACGACCGGTTCCTCGACCTCACCCGGGGCCTGACAACCATCCTCGTCTCGCACCGCTTCTCCACCGTGCGGCGGGCCGACCGCATCGTCGTGCTCGACGCCGGGAGGGTGGTCGAGGACGGCTCCCACGACGAGCTCCTCGAGCTGGGTGGCCGCTACGCCGCCATGTTCAACGCCCAGGCGTCCCGGTTCGCCGATGCCCCCGTCGGCGCGCCCGGGCCCGGCCACCCGGCAGTGGACGGTGACCAGCGTGAGGGTGAGATCACCGGTGCGTGAGCTCGCCCGCTCCATCGGGGTGATGGTGGCCCTGTCGTTCCGAGCCGACTGGCGCCGGTCGACCGTCGTGTTCCTGCTCACGCCGCTCGCCGGGCTGGGCGGTGCCCTCTTCGCCCTGTGGCTGCGCGTCATCGTCGACGCCGCCATCGCCGGCGACATGGGGGGCGCCATGGGAGCCGTGGCGCTGCTCACCGCCACGTCGCTCGTCGTCATCGCCGCGGCGCTGACCGGCTTCACCATGAGCATGAAGCTCCAGGAGCGCACCGACCTCGCCGTCGACCAGCGCCTCATCGAGCTCACCGCCGGCATCCCGACGATCGAGCACCACGAGCGCCCCGAGTACCTCGACCGGCTCGAGCTGCTGCGCACCCAGCGGGGCGTGATGTCGAGCGTCGTGCGGGCCATCGTGCAGAACGCCTCGGCCATCCTCCAGGTCACGGCCACGGTCGTCCTGCTCGTGACCGTGCACCCCGCGCTGGCGCTGCTGCCCCTGTTCGCCGTGCCCTCCCTCGTCATCGCCGGACGGACGCAACGCCGCGTCGAGGAGGTCGAGGAGGCGACGGCGCAGCAGACCCGTCGGGCCCTGCACCTGTTCGACCTGGCCACCGACAGCGGTGCCGGGAAGGAGCTGCGGGTCTTCCGGCTCGAACCCGAGATCCAGCGTCGCTACCGCGACACCTGGACCGAGGTCGACGAGATCCGGGACGCCGTGCGGCGCCGGGTGGTGCTGCTCCGTGGTGCGGGCTGGCTGCTGTTCTCCGCCGGCTACGTGGCGGCCATCGTGCTCGTCGTGCGCGAGGCGGTCGCCGGCCGGGCGACACCGGGGCAGGTGCTGATGGCGCTCACGCTCGCCGCCCAGGTCAACAACCAGGTCACCGGTGCGGCCATGTCGGTCGTGTGGCTGCTGAACGCCCTGAAGGTGGTCGGCCGGTACCGTTGGCTGGTCGACCACGCCCGCACGGTCGCCGCCGCCCTGGTCGACGGCGGCGACCTGGCGCCGGTCCCCGAGCGCCTGCAGCGTGGCATCGAGCTCGACCGTGTGGCGTTCCGCTACCCCGAGACCGACACCGAGGTGCTGCGCGACGTGTCGCTCACGATCCCCGCCGGCTCGACCGTCGCCATCGTCGGCGAGAACGGGGCCGGCAAGTCCACCCTGGTGAAGCTGCTGTGCCGGTTCTACGAGCCCACGGAGGGCGCCATCCGCGTCGACGGGGTCGACTTGCGCCGCATCCATCCCGAGGCGTGGCGGACGCGGCTCTCCGCGGGCTTCCAGGACTTCGCCAAGCTCGAGCTGCTGGCCCGGGAGGCCGTCGGGGTCGGCGACGTCGAGCGCGGCGACGACGACGGCGCCGTGCGGCTGGCGCTGGAGCGGGCGCAGGCCGGTGAGGTCGTCGACGTGCTCCCGCAAGGGCTCGCCACCCAGCTCGGCCCCTCGTGGGACGACGGCGTCGACCTCTCCGGCGGGCAGTGGCAGAAGCTCGCCCTCGGCCGGGCGATGATGCGCGAGCGGCCGCTCCTGCTCGTGCTCGACGAGCCCACCGCCGCCCTCGACGCCGAGGCCGAGCACGCCCTGTTCGAGCGCTACGCCGAGGCCGCCCGCACGGTGGGCGTCGAGACCGGCGCCGTCACCGTGCTGGTGTCCCACCGCTTCTCGACCGTTCGCATGGCCGACCTGATCCTCGTGGTCGACGACGGACGGGTCACCGAGGCGGGTTCGCACGACGACCTCGTCGCCGCCGGCGGCCTCTACGCCGAGCTCTACGAGCTGCAGGCCCGGGCCTACCGCTGAGCCCCTCCGGTAGGGTCCAGGCATGACCGCGACCCGCCTGCGCCAGGTGGCGCTCGCCGCCCGCGGTCTCGACGAGGTGGGCGGCGCCCTCCAGCGCGAGCTGCGGCTGGGCGAGCCGTTCCGCGACCCGGGCGTGGGGGAGTTCGGGCTGGCGAACGTGGTGTTCGCGGCCGGGGACTCGTTCATCGAGGTGGTGTCGCCGGTCCGGGACGACACGGCCGCGGGCCGCTACCTCGACCGGCGGGGCGGCGACGCCGGCTACATGGCGCTGTTCGAGGTGCCCGACACGGACGAGGCCCGTCGTCGGGTCGCCGACCTGGGCGTGCGGGTGGTGTGGCAGCTCGACCTCGACGACATCTCGGGGACCCACCTGCATCCCCAGGACGTGCCTGGCGCCATCGTGTCGCTCGACACGCCGAGGCCGCCGGGATCGTGGCGGTGGGGTGGTCCCGGCTGGGCGGGACGGATACCCGACCACGAGCCCGGCGGCATCACCGGGCTCACCGTGGCCGCCGTCGACCCCGACCTCGTGGCCGAGCGGTGGGCGGCGGCGCTCGCCCGCGCCGTCGAGGAGCTCGACGGCGTGCCGGCGATCGCGCTCGACCGCCGCCGCCAGCTGGTCACGTTCGAACCCGCCCCCGATGCCGCCGGCGAGGGGATCGTGGGCGTCACCGTGGAGCGCCCCCACGTCGAGGCCCCCCACGACGTCACCATCGGCGGGGTGCGCTTCCAGCTCGTCCCCGTCGCCCCCCAGACCCCCACCGGCGACGGCCCCTGACCACCCCCTCCCTTCCCGTTCTGGGTGGGCCCGGTCTCACTGTCGTGAGACCAGAAGCACCCAGAATGAAGGTGTGGGGGGCGGGCGGCTCGACAGCGGCGGCGCCGCGGGCAACGATCGGCACCCATGACCGACGACGGGGTGATCGGCCGGGTGGCGGCCCTGTACCGCTACCCGGTGAAGTCCATGCTGGGCGAGGCGCTCGAGGTCGCCGAGGTCGGGGAGCGGGGCGTGGCCGGCGACCGTGCCTACGCCCTCGTGGACCGCGACGACGGCAAGGTGGCGTCGGCCAAGAACCCCCGCAAGTGGGGCGCGCTGCTGCGGTGCCGGGCCACCTACGTCGAACCGCCGAGCAGCGCCGGCGCGGCCCCGGTGCGGATCACGCTGCCGGACGGGACCGAGGTCCGCAGCGACTCGGCCGGCGCCGACGCCGTGCTCTCCCGATTCGTCGGCCGGGACGTGACCCTCGTCGCCGGCGCCCCCGAGGGCTCGGCGTTCGAGGAGGTGTGGCCCGACGACGTGGGTGCGATCGCCCCGGAAGACTTCATCGAGCGCACCGAGTCAGGCCGGGAGCCGACGGGGGAGCGGGTGAGCGACATCACGACGGCGATGGCCGCCCCGCCGGGCACGTTCTTCGACGTCACGCCGCTGCACCTCCTCACCACGGCCACGCTCGAGCGGCTGGCGGCGCTGGCGCCGGCGTCGGACTTCGACGTGCGGCGGTACCGGCCCAACGTGCTCATCGACGCCGAGGAGGGCGGCTTCCTCGAGAACGACTGGGCCGGCCGCACGATCCGGCTCGGGGAGGCGGCAGCCAGCGGGATGCTGCCGACGATGCGCTGCGTGATGACGACGCTGGCCCAGGACGGGCTCGACGCCGACCGCTCGACGCTGCAGGCGATCGCCGAGCACAACCGCATCGAGATCCCCGGGCTCGGCACCTGGGCCTGCGCGGGGATCTACGCCGGCGTGGCGGCGGCCGGGGTGGTGCGCGTCGGCGACGAGGTTCGTCTGGACGCGCCGTCGTGAGGGTCCCGCCGACCGAGACCGGTCGCCCGGGGCGCTGGTGCGCCGGCGATGGGCGGGCCGGGCCGCGGGAGGCCGGCGCGACGTCGGCTCCGGCGCGGCCATGACCGCTGAATCGACCCCCACGGCGGACGAGGTCCGGGCCGAGGTCCGCGGCTGGCTGGCGACGTACTGGGACCCCGATCGCCCGCTGCGCGAGTGGCGGGAGCTGCTCGTCGACTCGGGTTGGGGCTGCCCCACCTGGCCGGCCGACCTGTGGGGGCGGGGGCTCCCGGCCGCACTTGGACGGGTGGTCGGCGATGCGCTCGCCGCCGCGGGCGCCGTCGGGGTCGCGGTTGGCGCGGGCATGGCCCTGGCCGCCCCCACCCTCCTGGAGCACGGGCCGAGCGAGCTCGCCCGCCGGCTGCTCCGCCCGCTCGCCACGGGGGAGCACACGTGGTGCCAGCTGTTCAGCGAGCCGGGCAGTGGTTCGGACCTGGCCGGCCTCACGACGCGCGCCGACCGGGACGGGTCGGGACCGGACGCCGGCTGGGTTGTGAACGGCCAGAAGCTGTGGACCACCGGGGCCCACCACGCCGCCTACGGGATGCTCCTCGCCCGCACCGACTGGGACGTCCCGAAACATGCCGGCATCACCTACTTCGCCCTGCCGATGGACCAACCGGGCGTCGAGGTCCGCTCGGTGCGGCAGATGAACGGCCACGCCTCGTTCAACGAGGTGTTCCTCACCGACGCGTGGGTCCCGCCGGGCCACGTCGTCGGCGAGCCCGGCCACGGGTGGGCCGCTGCCCGCACCACGCTCGCCCACGAGCGGGGCCTGGCGACCGGCCGCCTCGCTCCGTCGGTCCCGAGCGAGGGGGAGACCGGGCGGACCGTTCGGGAGGCGGCCGCCGAGGCCGCCGAGTACGCCCGCACCTACGTGTGGTACCCGCAGCGGGCGGGCCGGCCCGACCTCGCCATCCCCCACGCCCGCACGGCCGGTCGCGTCGGTGACCCGCTCGTGCGCCAGGCCCTCGCCGCCTTGCATGCGGCCCACGTGACCGCCCGCTGGAACCTCGAGCGGGCCCGGGCCGCCCGGGCCGCCGGCCGGCCCCCGGGCCCCGAGGGGTCGATCGCCAAGCTGGCGAGCAGCCACATCGCCCGGGCCGGCGCGGCGGTCCACGGCGCGCTGTCGGGCGCCCACGGGATGCTCAGTGGCCCCGAGTCCCCCTACGGCGGCACCATCGCCGAGGTCCTGGTGTCGGTGCCGGCCCAGTCGATCGCCGGTGGCACCGACGAGATCCAGCGCAACATCCTGGGCGAGCGCATCCTCGGCCTCCCCCGGGAGCCCGCCGCCGACGCCGAGCTCCCGTTCCGGGAGGTCAGGACGAACCGCCCCCGCTGACCCGTCGTTCTGTGAGGATCTTCTACTGCTATGCGTTAGAAAACCCTCACAGAACGGTTCGGGGTGGCTCCCGCGCTACGAGAGGCGCTCGATGATGGTGCCGGTGCCGAGGCCCCCGCCGCAGCACATCGTGATCAGGCCGTAGCGGCCGTCGATGCGCTCGAGCTCGTGCACGGCCTTGGTCATCAGCACCGCCCCGGTGCCGCCCAGCGGGTGGCCGAGGGCGATGGCGCCCCCGTTGGGGTTCACCGTCTCCATGTCGGGGTGCAGCTCGCGCTCCCAGGCGAGCACGACCGAGGCGAACGCCTCGTTGATCTCGACGGTGTCGATGTCGCCCATCGACAGGCCGGTGCGCTCGAGCAGGTGGTGGGTGGCGTCGATCGGGCCGGTGAGCATGAGCACCGGGTCGACCCCGACGAGGCACTGGTCGACGATGCGGGCCCGGGGGGCCAGCCCGAGGGCCTCGGCCTTCTCGCGGGTCATCATCAGCACGGCGCCGGCGCCGTCGGAGATCTGCGACGACGACCCGGCGGTGTGCACGCCGTTCTCGCGGGCGACGGGCTTCAGGCCGGCGAGCGCCTCCAGCGAGGTCTCGCGCAGGCCCTCGTCGCGCTCCACCCGGTGGGTCGTGCCGGTTGGCTTGCCCTCGTCGTCGAGGTCGGGGGCGTCGACCGGGACGATCTGGGTCTCGAAGCGGCCCTCGGCCCACGCCCGGTTCGCCCGCTCCTGGGATTGCAGGCCGAAGCGGTCGGCGTCCTCGCGGGTGATGCCCCACTTGTCGGCGATGCGCTCGGCGCCCTCGAACTGCGACGTGAACTCGTAGTGGGCGAAGTAGGAGGGCGGGATGGCCCGGCCGGGCCCGTTGCGGGTGTTGGCGCCCATGGGCACCCGGCTCATCGACTCCACGCCGCACCCGATGGCGATGTCGACGGCCCCGGCGCCGATGAGGCTGGCGGCCAGGTTGGTGGCCTGCTGGGACGAGCCGCACTGGCTGTCGACGGTGGTGGCGGCGACGGACAGCGGGAAGCCCGCAAGCAGCCAGCCCGTGCGGGTGATGTTGAACGACTGCTCGCCCGCCTGGGTGACGCAGCCGCCCACCACCTGGCCGACCTCGGCCGGGTCGATGCCCGCCCGCTCCACGACCTCCTTGAGCACCACCGACAGCAGGTCGGCGGGGTGCATGGTGGACAGCCCGCCCCCGCGGCGACCCACGGGCGTGCGGACGGCTTCGACGATCACGATCTCAGGCATGGCCGTCATGCTAGCCATGACCTTGACCGCACGGTCAGGTCGGCGTGTCGCCCGTCAGGCCGCCCGGGGCCGTCCTGGGGCCGCCTGGTTGGCCCGGGCCCGGCGCAGCGCCTCGCGCGCCTCCTGCAGGCCGCGCTGGCCGACCGCCCGCACCTCGGGGGTCAACCGCCACTCGGGCTGCTGCTCGGGGGCCTCCTCGGCCTCGATGAGCGCCAGCTGCTCTTCCATGCCCCCATCATGACCAGGGGGTGTAACAGTCAAACAGGGCCGGAGGTCCCGAGGCCCCCGTCACGGGAATCAGATCGGAGCGCCGGGGGCGACGAGCGGCCAGGGGCGCTCCCGCTCGACGATCAGGGCGAGGTCGAGCAGCCACGCTTCGCGGTGGTGGGGCGCCAGGATCTGCATGCCGATCGGCAGGTCGTCGACCGTGCCGATGGGGATCGAGATGGCCGGGTTGCCGTAGATGTTCGACGGGATCGTCAGCGCCCCGTTGTTGCCCGGCCCCGCCTGCACCCCGTCCACCACCTCGGGAAGCGGTCCCTCGGCGGCGAACGCCACGTCAGGGTTGGTGGCGGCGATCACGAGGTCGACCTCGCCGAACAGCTCGGCCATCTGGTCGACGAAGTCCCGGCGGGTGGTCTCGACCCGGGCGGCGGAGCGCAGGTCGTAGGTGTTGGTGGCGAACTCCAGGCCGAAGCGGATCTGCGGGGTCAGCAGGTCGGCGCAGTCGGGGTAGCGATCGCCCAGGGCGGCCATGACCCCCACGAGGCCCGACAGCGCCCAGGCCACGTCGAGCGCGGGCAACCGGACGGGGACGTCGACCCGGCGCAGCCCGGCCTCCGCGATTAGCTGGTCGGCGGCCGCTTCGAGCTTGTCGACCTGGGCGGCCCGCACCACGGCCGACCCGAGCGTCGGGGCCACCGCCACCCGCAGGCCCCGCAGCTCGTCCAGGTGGGTGCCGAGCCCCGCTTCCCAGCCCTCGACGCGGGGCAGGCTGAGCGGGTCGTGGCGGTCGTAGCCGTTGGTGACGTCGATCCAGCGTGCGGTGTCCCGCACCGAGCGGGCCAGGCATCCGCCGACGGCGGTGACGTTGCCCATCTCCGCGCTGGGGCCCTTGGGAAACCGCCCGTAGGTGCACTTCAACCCCAGCAGGCCGGAGAAGGCGGCGGGGATGCGGATGGAGCCGCCGCCGTCGCCGCCGGTGCCGATGGGCACCAGGCCACCGGCCACGGCGGCGGCTGCCCCGCCCGAGGAGCCGCCGGGGGTGCGGTCGAGGTTCCACGGGTTGCGGGTGATGCCGTTCAGGCGGGTGCGGGTCAGGTTCACGCCCCCGAACTCGCTGGCCGTGGTCATCCCCACGAGCACGGCGCCCGCCTGGCGCAGGCGGGTGACCTGGGTGGCGTCGAAGCCCGACTCCTGGTCCTTGAAGACGAGCGACGCCTCGGTGTACGGCCACCCGGCGACGTGCGTCAGCTCCTTCACCCCCATCGGGACCCCGCCGAAGGGCAGCGACACGTCGGCCGCGGTCGCAGCGGCGCGGGCGGCGTCGGGGTCGAGGTACGAGAAGGCGTTCAGCTCGGAGGCCTCGATGGCGGTGAGGCAGGCGTCGAGGGCCTCCACGGGGCTGAGCTCGCGCGCCCGGAAGGCCTCGACGAGCGAGCAGGCATCACCCAGCCAGGGAGTCATGGGGCGAGACGGTAGCGTGTCGCCCCGTCATGGACGCTCGCTCCTTCCTGGGCATGGAACCGGCCGGCGACGCCACGGCGTGGCGGCTGAAGGTGGTGCCGTCGATCTCGACCGGCGGCGGGTTCCTCTTCGGCGGCTGCGGGCTGGCCGCCGGCATCGTCGCCCTCGAGGCGGCCACCGGCCGGCCGCTCGTGTGGGCGACCGCCCAGTACCTGTCCTTCGCCCGCCCGCCGTCGGTGCTCGACATCGACGTCACGGTGCCGGTCGAGGGCCTGCGCACCAGCCAGGGCCGGGCCGTGATCCGCCACGGCGAGGAGGAGATCCTCACCGTGAACGCCGCCCTCGGCTCCCGGCCCCTCGAGGCCGAGGGCCAGTGGGCCGAACGCCCCGACGTCCCCCGCCCCGACCTGTGCGAACCCCGCGAGCTGTTCGACCACCACGACGACACGATCATGTCCCGGGTCGAGATGCGCATGGCCGACGCCCGCCAGTACGACGAGCTCGACGGCACGCCGGGCACCGGCCGGTCGGCGGTGTGGGCCCGACTTCCCGACGTGCTCGAGCTGTCGGCGGCGTCGCTCGCGGTGCTCGGGGACTGGGTGCCGTTCGGCATCGGCCAGGCCTTGGGAGAGCGGGCCGGGGGCAACAGCCTCGACAACACCCTCCGGGTCGTGCGCATCGTGCCGACCGAGTGGATCCTGCTCGACATGCGGGTCCACGCCGTGGCCAACGGGTTCGGCCACGGCCTCGTGCACCTGTGGGCCGAGGACGGCACCCTGCTGGCCACCGCCAGCCAGACCGCCATCGTCCGCTACCACGACCGCTGAGGTGTCCGGCTCGGGCGGAGCCCCCACCGCGGCCGTGCGGTCGCGGTGGGCTCGCCCTAGGGTGCGCGCATGGCCCGACACGGCATCACCATCCCCTTCGACGGCGTCCCGCTCGCCCAGCAGGGCGACTGGATCCGCGAGCTCGAGGACCTCGGCTACGACGACGCCTGGTCCAGCGAGGCCAACGGCACCGACGCCTTCACGCCGCTGGCGCTGACCGCCGCCTGGGCGCCGAGCCTGCGGCTGGGCTGCGCCATCGTCCCCGCCTACACGCGGGGTCCGGCGCTGCTCGCCCAGAGCGTGGCCGCCATGGCCGAAGCGGCGCCCGGCCGGTTCCTGTTCGGGATCGGCACGTCGTCGAACGTCATCGTCGAGCGCTGGAACGGCATCCCGTTCCGGAACCCGTACCAGCGGGTGCGCGACACGATCCGGTTCCTGCGAGCGGCGCTGGCGGGCGAGAAGGTCAGCGGCGACTACGAGGGGTTCACGGTGAACGGGTTCCGCCTCGGCCGGGTGCCCGAGCAGTCCCCACCGATCCTCGTGGCCGCTCTGCGCTCGGGGATGCTGCGGCTCGCCGGCAGGGAGGGCGACGGCGCCATCATCAACTGGCTCTCCGCCGACGACGTGGCCACCGTCGCCCCGTACGTCCACGAGGGCGGGGAGGGCAAGGAGATCGTCGCCCGCATCTTCGTGTGCCCCTCCGAGGACGCGGAGGCCGTGCGCGCCATGGGCAAGATGGCCATCGCCGCGTACCTGAACGTGCCGGTGTACGCCGCGTTCCACGAGTGGCTCGGGCGGGGCGAGCGGCTGCAGGGGATGTGGGACGCCTGGAAGGCGGGCGACCGCAAGGCGGCCGTCGCCGCCATCCCCGACTCGGTCGTGGACGAGCTCATCGTGCACGGATCGCCCGAGGCGTGCCGGGAGCACATTCGCCGCTACATCGAGAACGGGGTCACCACCACGGCCCTCGCCGTCATGCCGTTCGGCGTCGACGTGCGCCAGGCCGTGCGCGACCTGTCGCCGTCGGCGGCGGGCTGACCGGCGCCGGGGCGACCAACCGGGACTCGGCCGGGTCCCGCTGGGGCGGATCCGGCCGTCAGCGGCGGAGCAGGACGCGCTCGCGGACGGCGCGCCGCAACACGTCCGGGCGGGGGGTGACCCCCAGGCCGGGGCCGGCCGGGACGGCCAGGCAGCCGTCGCCGCCGAGCTCGAACGGCTCGGTGAGGTCCTCGGCGAAGTAGCGGCTGGACGGGCCGAGGTCGGCCGGCAGGTTGCACTCCGGGACCGTGGCGAGGGCGAGCGCCGCCGCCCGGCCGATGCCGGTCTCGAGCATGCCGCCCACGAAGACGGCCATGCCGGCGCGGGCGGCCGCGCCGGCCACCCCCCGGGCGGCGACGAGGCCCCCGACCCGTCCCGGCTTCACGTTCACCACCCGGCACGCGCCCAGCCGCCCCGCCTCGGCGACCTCGACCTCCCCGGTGATGGACTCGTCCAGGCACACCGGCGTGCCGATCGCCGCCGCCAGCTCAGCTAGCGCACCGAGCCCGGCCGCCGGCGCCAGCGGCTGCTCGACCATGGCCAGGCCGAGGCCGTCGAGCGCCCCCAGGCGAACGGCGGCGTCGGAGGGCTCGTAGGACCCGTTGGCGTCGGCGCCGAGCACGACGTGCTCGCCGAGGGCGCGCCGGACGGCCGTCAGCGGCTCGACGTCCCAGCCCGGCGCGACCTTCAGCTTCACGCGGTGCTGGCCGGCGGTGACCGCCGACTTGGCCGCGGCCACCACGGCGGCCACGTCGCCGGTGACGCCGATCACGGCGCCGCTCGCCACCCGGTCACGGCACCCCCCGAGCCGCGCCGCGAGCGGGACGCCCCAGGATCGGCACGCGGCGTCGAGCAGCGCCGTGTCGAGCGCGGCGGCCGCCATCGGGCCCGCCGGGGCCGGCCCCGACCGGGGGTCGAGGAGGGCGGGCACGAGCCGGTCGCGCAGGTCGGCCCAGGCGGTGGCCGTGGTCTCGGCGGCGTAGCCCGCCACCGGGAGGGCGGCGCACTCGCCCCAGCCCTCGACGTCGCCGGCGGTGACCACCCGCACCAGGACGACGTCCCGGTCGGCCAGCTCGCCCCACGCCGTGCGGAACGGGGCGCGCAGCGGCAGGCTCGCCCGGACGAGCTCGACCGCCCGGACCTCGGGGTGAGGCACGCCACCGGCGGGTGCGGGACTCACTTGTGGCGGGTCCGCTGCCAGCGCCAGAGCCGGTCAGCGAGCGCGCCGAGCACGGCCGCGAGCACGAGCGCCCAGACCATCGGCAGCTCGGCGCTGGTGACCAGGAACTCGACGGTGACCTGGTGGCGGTTCGCGAGCACGAAGGCGACGATCAGGATCACGACCACGGCGAAGGCGGCGAGCCGGGCGATGCGACGCTTCTCCTCGGGTGACCGGCCCCTGGCTCCGGACGGCGTGGGTTCCATGGCTCCATCATCCCCCGTCGGGACCGGCTGCTGCGGCCCGTAGGTGACCGGCGAGGTCCTCCAGCCGGCTGCGGGCGTTGAGGCCGCTGGTCGAGGGCATGAGGTAGGCGGGGACGCCGCCGAGCCGCCACTCCTGCCAGCCGGGCTGCGCGGCCGGGTCGACCGCGGCCCGCCACCCCGCCATGCCGACGAAGCAGACCGCCGCGGGGCGGAGCCACGCCACGAGCCGCTCGACCCGCCGCAGCCCCTGGCGGTACTCGCCGGCGGTGAGCTCGGACGCGGTCGTGGTGGCCCGCTTGACGAGGTCGGTCATGCCCACGCCGTGCGCCACCAGCGCGTGGCGGGCGTCCCGGTCGCGGCTGACGAGCCCGGCCGCCATCGCGGCCGGCCAGAAGCGGTTGCCGGGCCGGGCGTAGCCGACGCCGGCGTCGGCGGCGTACAGGCTCGGGTTGAGCCCGCACACCAGGAGGCGCATCCCCGCTCCGACCGTGTCCGCCAGCGAGCGCAGCCGCCGGGCCCGGACCCGCAGCGTCCGGCCCACCGCCACGTCGAGGACCCGGAAGCCGGCACCCACGACGACGTCGACGAGCCGGTCCGGCTCCCACAGCGAGAAGAGGCGACCGGGCAGGTCGTCGTCGCTGACGAAGCTGCCCTGCCCGCCGAACACCGTCAGGTCGACCAGCGCGCCCACCTCCACGGCGTGGTGCAGCTCGGCCAGGGCCAGGGGCAGCCGCTCGTGCGGGAGGTGCTGGTGGCACTTGCTCGCCCACGCGGCGGCGACCGCGCGCCGCCGGAACGGCAGCGCCTCGACGTCGGCCTGCACCCGCCACGCGTGCGGGGCGCGGTCGGGCACGAGGTCGAGCATGGCCCCGCTCACGTCGAGCGCGACCACGGGCTCGCCGAGGAGCGGCGTGTACAGCCCCGGCCCGCACCCCAGGTCGAGGCGGACGCCGAGCGGTGCGCCGGCAGTCGCCGCGGCCAGGGTGCGGGCGCGCTGGGTCCCCCGGGCCGAGCGGCGCTCGAGGTAGCGCCGGGCGTGGGCGTCGTAGACCTCGACGGTGCGACGGTCCGCCACGACGGCCCCTGCTACCGGGCGCCCATGCCGCCCCCGCCCCCGCCGCCGCCCCCGCCACCCGAGAACCCGCCGCCCCCGCCGGAGCCGGACGACTTGGGCGCGAAAGCGGCGCGGGTCTCGGCGGCGAAGCTGATGGCGATCGAGCCGATCGAGCCGAACCCGGCCATGGTCCGCGGCATCCCGCCGCCGATCCCGGCCGGAGCGGGTGCCGGCGCGCGGTACCAGGGGGCGAAGCCCGAGGCCGGGTCGGTGACCGCGGGCACCCGCAAGGCCAGGCCGCGCGTGAGCTCGTCGGCGACGCCCAGAGCGACCGCGTACACGAGGTAGCGCTCGTAGAGCACCAGGTGACCGATCGGCGCGTCGTCGAGCGTCGAGAAGTCCCGCAGGAATCGGCGCATTGCCTCCCACTGGGCGGCCCGGCGGGCCCCGGCCGGGGTGCGCTGGCGGAGCAGGGGGCTGGCCGCGGCCTGGCCGGCCCCCGCGAGCAGGGGCACGGCGCCGGCGAGCACCTCGCGGCCGAGCAGGACGATGCCGGCCAGCACGAGGCCGGCGGCCAGCCCCCCGTTCAGCGCGATGTGGGCGCCCCGGTGCTCCAGGTACCGGCGAGCCTTGACCTCCCGGGTGACGCTGCGCTGGAACTCGCGCCAGAACGCCTGGGCGCGCTTGGCGTTGCGGTTCCCCCACGCGACGAACTCCGACTGGCTGACGGGGTCACCCGCCGCGAAGAGCTGGGTGAGGGCGCGCTGCTCGTAGGGAAGCAGCGGGTCCGGCGCCGTGCCCGGGCGGCGGTCCTCGGACCGGGCGCGGCTGAACCGCCACTCGACCTTGTCGCTGCGCAGCAGCCGCGGCGAGCGCTCCTCGGTGATGACCAGGTGGCCCCGCTGGGCCAGGTCGACGAGCGTGGCCGCGAAGGCCAGCGGTGGCACCTTCCCGAACCCGAGCAGCCCCACCGCCACCGCCGGCGGGTCGTCGATTGGGTCCCGCCAGTACTCGCCGACATCGGCGGGGGCCGGCGGCTCCTTGCCCCAGCGGCGCCACAGCGCCACGAACCCGGCGACGCCCGCGATCCCGGCCAGCACGGCGACCACCGAGAGGACGCGGGTCTGCCGGCGCTGGCGGTTGGCGGCGTCGGCCAGGCGCTGCTCCTCGGCGAGGATCGCCGGCAGGCGCTCGCCCCCCGCCGGCGCGACGGTGAACGCACCGGCGGGCACGGCGACGCGTCCCTCGACGAAGGTGCGAGCCGGGACGGGGGCCACGTCGAAGGTCACCACCCGGCCCTCCGGGCGGACGACGCCGTGGCGCGGCCCGTGGGCCCATGCCCGGACGCCCTCGCCGTCACCGGGGACCGTCAGCGTCACGTCGAGCTGCCGGATGCCGGGGTGGTCCGTGCCGACCCACTGCCAGTGCAGCTCACCCACGTCGGGGCCGACCCGGGCGGCGCCCAGCACCCGGTACGACACGGTGAAGGTGCGGGTCTCGTCGGTGGCGCGAAAGCTCCACTCGAGGCTGGCGGGGTCGGCGATCAGGAGGGGGAGGGGCTCGCCGTGCTCGGTGACCTCGACGTCGACCACCTCGTACCAGTCCCCGGGCGGGATCGAGCGCGTCCCGACGGTGAACGACCCGTCGAACCGGTACGTGATGTGCTCGGCGACGTGCATGGTGCCGTCGGGCTCCAGCGTCGCCTCGACCGAGAACCGCCGGATCTCGAAGGACTTCGCCTGCGCGCCGGGCGCGGCGAGCCCGACCAGGCCGAGCAGGACCAGCCCGACCGCCAGCCCGAGCCCCGCCCGGCGCGTCACCGCAGCGCGCCGATCCGGGCCTGCAGGCGGCGCATCCCGGCCAGCCACCGGTCGCGGTCGTCGGCCTTGCGGCGCACGTACTCGGCGACCTCGGGGTGGGGGAGGATGAGGAACCGCTCCTCGGCGAGTCCGCGCACGACGGCCTCGGCGACCTCCTCGGGCTCGAGAGCGGCGCCGGACGCGAGGACGGCGGACGCACCCGGGTCGCCGGCGGCGTGGCCTCCCAGCAGCATCGGGGTCCTCACCCCCTGGGGACAGAGGCACGACACCTTGATCCCGGCGTCGCCGTGGGTGATGGCCAGCCACTCGGCCAGAGCCACGGCGGCGTGCTTGGTGACGGTGTAGGGAGCCGAGCCGATCTGGGTGAGCAGGCCGGCGGCCGACGCGGTCTGGAGCAGGTAGCCCTCGCCCCGGGCGAGCATGCCGGGCAGCACGGCCCGGGCGGCGAACACGTGGGCCAGCACGTTGATGCGCCAGATGCGGTCCCACTCCTCGTCCGGGACCTCCACGCCGCCCCCGGTGGCGATCCCCGCGTTGGAGCAGAACAGGTCGATCGGGCCGTGGTCGGCCTCTGTGCGCTCGACGAGGCGCCGGACGTCGGCTTCGACGGAGACGTCGGTCGCCACCGCCGTCGCCGTCCCGCCGGCGGCGTCGATCTCGCCGGCCACGGTGGCGGCGCCGTCGCCGTCGAGGTCGGCGACCACGACCGCCCTCGCCCCCTCGGCGGCGAAGCGGCGGGCCATCGCCCGCCCGATCCCGCTCGCCGCACCCGTCACGACTACGACCTTGCCAGCCAGCTCCATGACCGCCGATCGTAGGGTCAGGCGGTCCCACCGTCTCGTCCGGTCTCGGTGCGGGCCCGGGCCTCGGACGTACCGCCCAGGAGCGGACACTCCGGGACAACCTGTAGCGGGATCGCGCGCTGGGTGTTCGATGGGGAGTGGTCGCGGGTAGCGACTGACCCATGCAGGGTGGGGCTCGTCCCGGAACGGTGCTCGTGGTCGAGGACGACCCGAAGATGGTGCGCCTGCTGCGGCTCGCCCTCGAGCCGGAGGGCTGGACCGTGGTCGTGGCCGCCGACCTCGCCGCCGCCCGCCGGGTCGACCTCGCCGCGGTCGACGCCGTCGTGCTCGACCGCAACCTGCCCGACGGGGACGGCACCGAGCTGCTGGATGAGCTGGACGCGGCGGCTCCCCACGCCACCGTGGTGGTGCACTCCACCATCGACGACGAGCGCCGGCCCGCCGAGGTCCCCTTCGTCGACAAGGGCGACGTGTTCACGCTCCTCGAGCTGCTGGGCGCCCGTGACGCCAGCGGCGACCCCCAGCTCGAGATCGCCGGGATGCTGCGCGCCGACGCGGGGGCGCTGGCCGCCGACTGGGCCGAGCTCTGCCGGTGGGACCCCATGCTGCCGCCCGACAGCCGGCCCGCCATCGCTCCGGCGGTGATCGACGCCATCGTGTCGGCCATCGGCCGGCCCCAGCCGCTCGGCTGGGGGCCCGACCCCGAGGTCGAGCAGGTCGTCGAGGCCTTCGCCATGTCGGCGCCCTCGATCGACGAGGCGATCGAGCAGCTCGTCTGCTTGCGGGACGCCGCCACCCGCCGCCTGGGGGACCGGGTCCCGGCCGAGGAGGCTGCCGAGTCGTGGTCCCGGCTGCACATGCTCATCGACCGCTGCATCGGGATCGCCGCCCAACGCCACACCGAGCGGTTGCGGGAGGAGGCGCTCACCGACCCGCTGACCCGGCTGCCGAACCGTCGGGCGCTCGACCGCCAGCTGCGGCGGGAGTGCGCCCGCGGCGCCCGCTACGACCGGCGCTTCACGGTGGTGGTGATCGACCTCGACGGCCTGAAGGCGGTCAACGACCGCCACGGCCACCCGGCCGGGGACGCGCACCTGCGCCGGCTCGCCGACGCCCTGGGCCGGCACCTCCGGGCGGGGGACACCGCCTTTCGGATCGGCGGCGACGAGTTCGCCGTGCTGCTGCCCGAGACCACCGCGGACCAGGCCGCCTCGTTGCTCGACCGGCCGCGGGGCGGCGGGGCGCCGCCGTTCAGCTGGGGCGCCGCCACGTTCCCCGACGACGCCACCGATCCCGAGCGGCTGCTGGCCGCGGCCGACGACCGGCTCCTCGCCCAGCGCGCCGCCCGCACCGTCGACCTCCGCGAGTCCGGCACGCCCCACCGCCGCGCCTGACCGGCGCGCCGGCCCCACCACCTCGTTCTGGGGGGTGCGTGTCCCGCGGTGGTGAGACCTGGGCTCCCCAGAACCGGGCGTTGGTCGTTCTGGGGGGTGCGTGTCCCGCGGTGGTGAGACCTGGGCCCCCCAGAACCGGGAGTTGGGTGGGGGCTGGCGGCTGGGGCGGTCAGGCGCCGATGGCGGCGCGCAGCGTGGCGTCGGTGACCGCCGCGCGGTCGGGACCCCACGGCAGCGGCATGAGCACGGGCACCTCGACCCCGGCGGCGACGTAGGACTCGACCGTCGCGCGCACGTGGGCGGCGTCGCCCATGACGTCGATGGCGTCGACCATCCGGTCCGACACGGCGGCCACCGCGCCCTCGCGGTCGCCGGCGGCGTGGCGCTCGCGGATCTCGCCGACCTCGTCGCCGAAGCCGGCCCGCTCGAAGTTGCGGGCGTAGGCGTCGACCACGGCATAGGAGAACAGGTCCCGGCGGGCGGCCTCGATGCCGTCGGCGGGGTCGCACACCCCCGCGTGGACGTAGGCGTACACGGTCGCGTCGCCGCCGGCCCGCACCTGCTCGACCGACCAGGGCACCAGCGACGCGGGCAGGTAGTTGAGCAGCACCCCGTCGGCGACCTCGCCCGCGAGGCGCAGCATCTGCTCGTTGAGGGCGGCGACGACCACCTTGGGGCGGCGCTCGCCCAGCCGGACCCCGAGCCGGAACCGGCGCACCGACCAGAAGTCGCCCTCAAAGGTGACGGCGTCGCCCGACAGGCACTCCTTCACCAGCGTCACGTACTCACGGACCCGGGCGAGGGGCCGGTCGCCGTAGGGGACCGAGTGCCAGCGCTCGGTCACGACCGGCGACGAGATCCCGATACCGAGGAGGATGTCGCGGTCGGGGTGCAGCGCCTGGAGGGTGGCGCCCGCCATGGCGACCACCATCGGGCTGCGGATCTGAAGGGGGATGACGCCGGTGCCCAGGTCGAGGCGGGGGGCGACGGCGCCGGCGGCGGCGAGCAGGCTGAAGGCCTCGGTCCCGGTCGTCTCGGCGGTCCACACCGACCGGTAGCCGAGCTCCTCGGCCCGGCGGGCGACGTCGAGCATCCCGGGGACGCCGAGGGCGGGCAGGCTGGCGAGGGTGACGCCGAGCGGGGCGGCGGGAGCGGCAGGCATGGACGGCACGCTAACCGGACCGGGCCGAGGGTTCGGATGGCACACCGGCTGGGTAGCCTGGGCTCAAGGACGGGGCGCCACCCGGTCGATGAGAGCGTCGGGTAGGTTCCCCGGACGGAGTCCCCGCCCGCGAGGAAACGAGAGAGGCGACAGCCGGATGGAGCGCACGCGATGACCGCGACGACCGAGCACGACGTGATCACCGACGCACTGGCCATCATCGATCGTGGCCTGAGCGAGATGCTGAACCGTGAGCTCGTGTCGACCGACGAGGTCGCCGACCTGCTGCTCGACGTCCGCTCGCTCCTCGCGGCGCAGCCCGCGGACGCCGCCCTCGACGGCTGATCCCGGCAGGGCAGGTCAGGCGCCCGCCGCCAGCAGCTCCCGGTACGCCTCCTCCAGGCAGGCCTTCAGCAGTGCCGGGTCGTCGACGGCCGCCGTGTCGATGTTGCACCCCATGTCGAGGCTGCCCCGGTAGGACAGCGTCGTCAGGTTGAACGCCGTGCCCGCGGTCGGGCCGAGTGGGAAGTTCCCCTCGATCAGCGCGCCCGCGATGTACAGGTCGAACGGCGCGCCCCGGACGTTCGAGGTGGCGAAGTCGATGGTGGCGGCCTGCTGGCGGGCGAACTGCACGACGAGCGAGGTGGGCAGGGCGTTGACCACGCCCGCCAGCGCCTCGGCCAGCCCGAGGGCTCGCTCGGACTTGGTCGTGGTCAGCCGCTCCCGCACGGCGGCGAAGTGCTCGGCGGGGTGCATCTCCGCGGTCGGGAGCAGGACCCGGGTGGGGGCGAAGGCGTTGCCGCCCACGGAGCGGTCGGTCCGGGTGCTCACCGGCATGGCCACGCGCAGCTCCTCGACCGGCGCGCCCTTGGCGCGGTGGTATGCCCCCGCAGCCGCGGCCGCGCCCGTGACGAAGAAGTCGTTCACCGTGCCGCCCAGGTTCTTGGCGGCCCGCTTGGCGTCGTCGAGGGGCACCCGCAGGATCTCGAGGTGGCGGGTGAGGCCCCGCCGGGTCCACAACGGCGAGCGGGCGGGTTCGGTGACGGCGAGCTGGCGGGCCACGGATCGGATGGTCTCGACCACGTCCGCCGCCAGACCCGGCGCCCGGCCGGGGTGCCGGGCGAGGTCGGTGGCGGCGCCCGCCGCCGCCCGGGCGGTGGCGACCCCGCGCCCGGCGGCGTGGACGACGGTGCCGGCGGCCACCTGGAGGGGTCGGAGGGGGCCGCCACCGGTCGTGCCGTCGGGGCCGTTGGCGCCGGCGTCGGCGGGCTCGGGGGGTGGGCCCGTCATGGGGACGGTGGCGACGCGCTCGAGGTCGAGGAACTGCGCCGACAGCCGGATGCCACCCTCGCCGTCGGTGATCGTGTGGTGCAGCTTCTGGAACATGGCGCCCCGGCCGCCTTCGAGCCCGTCGATCAGCACGAACTGCCACAACGGCCGGGCCCGGTCGAAGGGGTCCTCGGAGAGGCGGGCGGCCAGGTCGAGCACGGCCCGTTGGTCACCGGGAGCGGGAGCGCCCATCCGCCGGATGTGGAAGTCGAGGTCGAAGTCGGGGTCGTCGCTCCACAGCGGCGGCGCCAGCCGGGCGGGTGGCTGCACCACCCGCTGGCGCAGTCGGGGGAAGGTGCGGACCGCCATCTCCATGCGCTCCCGGAACCGGTCGGGATCGGGCGGGCGGTCGAGGAACGTGAGGTTGGCGAAGGACGAGCGCAGGGCGGGGTCCTTCTCGAGGTTCCACATCAGCGCCTCGGCGTCGGACATACGGTCGCCGGGGCGCGCCCGTGACGGTGCGGCCATCGCCCCGGAGGCTACCCGTGGCGGGCGACGACCGTCCGGGGCGGCGTCAGCGCTCGATGCGCGTGAGCTTGAACTCGTTGAGCTCGGGCCAGTCGACGAGCATCCCCACGATGCGCTCGATCGTGGTGCGGGCCCGGTCGGCGTCGCCCTCGGGCCGGTCCATCACCCGGACGAAGACCGCCCGGCCGCCGGCGATGAAGGTGGGCACGCCGAACACGTCGTGGTCGGCGACTGCCCGCTCGTGCTCCTTGCGGATCGTCTCGAGCGCCTCGCCGTTGTCGACGAAGGGCCACACGGCGGCGGGGTCGACGCCGTTCTCGGTCAGCACCGTCCGCAGCACCTCGGCGTCGCGCAGGTCGCGGGCCTCGTCGTGACGGGCGGCGAACAGCGCCCGGTGCACGGCCGGGAACGCGTCGGGCGTGTGGTCGCGCACGGCCACGCCCACCTGGAGGGCGAGCAGCCCCGAGTCGCGGTCGGGCTGGTCCCACACGTCGGGCTCCCCCTCGCCGACCTTGGTCTGGCTCAACGAGAACGGCAGGAACGTGACCGACCAGCCGGCGCCGGCGGCGAGCGCCTCGAGCACGTGCTCGTGGCCGTTGCGGGCGAACGGGCAGCGGTAGTCGAACGTGACGCTGAAGGTGAGGGGGTCTCGGGTCATGCCTGGTGGAACGTACCCATTCGCCCCGGGATTCCCGCGGTGCGCCGGGCCCGGCGCCTCAGCGGGGTCGGGGCACGGCCCGCCGGGCGAGGCGACCGAGGACGACCCCGGTGACGGCGCCGGCCACCACGTCGGAGGGGTGGTGGATCTTCACGTAGACGCGGCTGGCGGCCACGACCGCGGCGGCGGCATACCACAGGGGCCACGCCCGGCTGTCCTCGGCGAGGAGCGTGGCCGCGAAGAAGGCGGCCGAGGCGTGCCCGGACGGGAAGGACGAGCTCCGGGGCCGGCGCAGCCGGCGGGGCCGCTCGATCTCCCACGGGGGCCGGGTCCGGCGGAACAGCGACTTGATGCCGCCGTTGACCAGCAGCGACTCGACCCCGAGGAGGGCGCTGAAGCGCACGGCCTCCTCGAACCCCCGCTCGCGGGTGAGCCCCCGGCCCACCCCCACGAGGTGCCAGAGGAGGCTGAAGTCGGCGAGCTCGCTGGCGCCGTAGAAGACGCGGTCGGCCACCGGCCCGTGGTTGCGGTCGGCGAGATCGTCGCCCCAGGCGTCGAACCGGGCCACGGCCCGGCGCACGGCCGGCGGCACGACGCGGCGGGCGGTGTCCTCGGGCGCTCGGTCGTCCACAGCGCGTCCAGGGTAGGCGGCGGGGCCGCCGTCGCTCGCCCGCCCGGCTTCGACCGGCGAGCTCCGGGCGCGCGGGCGATCGGGTGCAGGGGCCGGGCCCGGTCGCGCGGTCAGCCGGCGGTCGCGAGCTGGGCTCGAGCGGCCGCGGGATCGCCCCCGAACGCCGGGCAGAACGCCTTGTGGGCGCAGAAGTCGCAGAGCCGGGACGGCCGCGGCCGGAAGTCGTCGGTCTCGCACGCCCGGCGCACGGCGGTCCAGATGGCGCCGACCTTGCGCTCGAGGCCCCGCACCGACTGCTCGGTGGGCGTCGTGGTGATGGCGACGGGCTCGGACAGGTAGAGCAGCTGCACCTTGGCCGGGCGGCGGCCCAGCACCTGCTGGCACAACAGCGCGTAGAAGTGGACGCCGCCCAGGTTCCGCTGCTCGAACCCGGCGCCGGGGGCCCTGCCGGTCTTGTAGTCGGTGACGACGAGCTCGCCGTCGTCGCTGAGCTCGAGCCGGTCGATGATGCCCCGCAGGAGCAGCCCGTCGACCTCGGCGGTGAGCATCAGCTCGAGGCCGATGGGGTTGACGGTGGTGGGGTCCTCGAGGCGGAAGTAGCGCTCGACGAGCTCGGCGCTGCCGGCCCGCATGGTGGCCGCGTCGTCGTCGGAGAGCTCGAGCTCGGCGTACTCGCCGTCAGCACCCATGATCTCGGGCCAGGCGGCGTCGAGGGCGGCCCGGGCGGCGGCGGGCGTGCGCTCGGCCGGCGGCAGGGCGAAGAGCCGCTCGAGCGCCCGGTGCACGAGCGTGCCCTTGGCCGTCCAGGGGGTGGGGGGCTCGGGCAGACGGTCGATGGCGGAGAAGCGGAAGGCAAGCGCGCACTGGGTGAAGGTCGACACCTTGGAGGGCGACAGCGAGGTGGGTAGCGGTACCGCCATGGGCCGAGGGTACCGCGGGGGTGTATCAGCCTCGGGGGACCCGGTGGGTCAGGCGCTGGCGGCCGCGGTGAAGAACCGGGCTGCCGACCGGGCCACGGCCGCGGGGTCCTCCAGCGGCCCGAAGTGGCCGAGGTGGTCGAAGATCTCGACGCGGGCGCCGGGGATGGCGCCGGCCTGCAACCGGGCGAGGTCGGGGCCCGGCCCGGGCCCGGGCCGCTCGTCGCGGGCGCCGGCGGCGATGGTGACGGGGCAGTCGAGCTCGCCGAGGCGGTCGAACGTGCGGTGGGCGCCGCCCATCCGGTACACGGCGGCCTCCACCGCCCCGCGGCACTTGAGGCGGACCGTGCCGTCGGTGAGCTCGGCGAAGCCGTGCTCGACGTACGCCTCGAGCGCGTCAGGGGCCAGCGAGTCGAGCGGCGGCTTGGACGCGTAGTTGTCGTACGCGGCCCGGCGCGACTCCCACACCTCCCGCCGCCGCAGGGCGCCGGCGGCGAGCGGGTGCTCGTCGAGCGCCACGGGCGGCGGTGCGACGGGCATGACGATGGGCTCGTAGGCGTACAGGGCCCGGAACGTGCCGGGGCGGGCCAGCTCGGCGAGGAAGAGGGCGGCACCGCCCTTCGAGTGGCCCAGGCCGAAGGCGTGCTCGAGGCCCAGGTCGTCGACGACGGCGAGGACGTCGTCGCCGAACGCCTCCCAGGACAGCGGGTCGGTCGTGGGGTCGAAGCCCGGGGGCAGCACGCTGTCGCCGTGGCCCCGGAAGTCGAGCGCCCAGCAGCGGAACCGGTCGGTGAGGTACCGGGCCAGCGGCCGCCACACCAGCCCGTGGAACCCGGTGGCGTGGCACAGCAGCACCGGTGGTCCGCCGCCGCCGAGGTCGTGCACCGCCACCCGGGCGCCGTCGCTCGACAGGACCTGGCGTGCCGCTCCGCTCATGCCCGTCATGCTGGCACGCCCACCGGTGGGGTCCTGCCCGGCCCCGTCCGGATCTCAGACGGTGGCGGCGCGGGCCTCGAGGCAGCGGGCGAGGGCGGCGACCCAGGGCTCGTCGAGCAGCAGGGGGCCGCAGACGATCGTGTCGTGCAGGAGGCGGGTCGGGACCCGCGTCGCGCCCTCGAGGGGGTGGTCCTCCTCGGTCACCACCAGGGCTTCCACGAACGGGGACCAGCCGAGGGTGCGGTCGAGCCGGGCGCGCAGGCCGGCGGCGAGGGCCCGGGCCCGCGCGGCCGCACCGGCGGGGTCGGCGGGCGCGGCGGCGACCACGAACGCGCCGGTGGGGCCGACCACGAACCAGGTGCCGTCCTCCTCGGCCGCCCGGAACGATCCCGGCAGCGCACCGAGGAGCGCGCCGAGATCCGGTGCTGCGTTGCCGCCTCCTGCCATCCCCACCGGTATCGGTCGGCCTCGACCGGCGCTTGAGGAGCCCGGCGCCGGGCAGGAACGGGCCCTCGAGGAGCCCGGCGTCGGGGCAGGGCCTTCGATGCGGCCGTCGATACGCTGGGTGCACCGTGAGGCTGAAGTCCAACGATCCCTGCTGGTGCGGCTCGGGCCGCAAGTTCAAGCGCTGCCACAAGGCCGCCGGTGCGGCGATCGGCGCGCCGGCGCCGGCCGCGCCGTCGGCGCCCGTGCGCCCCGGCCTCGTCAGCCCACCCCGTCCGGTCCCCGCGTCGATCGCCCGCCCCGACTACGCCGAGACCGGCATCCCCTCGCCGGCCCCGCCGGGCATCATCGTGCACCCGCCCGAGCGCATCGAGCGGCTGCGGCGCGCCGGCCGGGTCGCCCGGCAGGTGCTCGACATCGTGGGCGCGGCCGTGCGGCCTGGAGTGACCACCGAGGAGCTCGACGCCATCGCCCACGAGGCGACGATCGAGCGGGGCGCCTACCCCAGCCCGCTGAACTACCACGGCTACCCCAAGTCGCTGTGCACGTCGGTCAACGAGGTGATCTGCCACGGCATCCCCGACGATCGTGCGCTCGAGGACGGCGACATCGTGAACCTCGACGTCACCGTGTTCCTCGACGGCGTGCACGGTGACAACTCCCGCACCTACCTCGTGGGCGACGTCGACGAGGAGTCGCGCCGGTTGGTGCGCGTCACCGAAGAGTGCCTCGACCGGGGCATCGCCGTGGTGCGGCCCGGCGCCCAGGTGCGCGACATCGGCCGGGCCATCGAGGACCACGCCACGGCGAACGGCTTCGGCGTGGTGCGGGCCTTCGTCGGTCACGGCATCGGCGAGTGGTTCCACACCGCCCCCCACGTGCCGCACTACTACGAGCCGGCGGCCCGGACCCAGCTGGTGCCGGGCATGACGTTCACGATCGAGCCCATGATCACGGCGGGGGAGTGGCGCCACGACATGTGGGACGACGGGTGGACGGCGGTCACCGTCGACGGGTTGCGCACCGCGCAGTTCGAGCACACCGTGCTCGTGACCGACGACGGCGTGGAGATCCTCACCCTGCCGGAATGACCCTCGTCGAGCGCCGCCCGCGGTGGGGAGCGCTCGGGCTGCTGGGCGGGGCGGCGCTGGCCGTCGCCGGGCTGCTGCTCGCCGGCGGGGGCGGGCGGCCGGCAGGTGGTCCGCCGCCCGCGGCGACGACCACGTGGACCACGACATCGGCGCCGCCGCCGGCGGGGCCGGGCCCGACCGCGCCTCGGGCCGAGGCCCGGGCGGAGCTGCGGCTCCGGTCGGTGGCGCGCGACGGGTACGAGCCCGCCTTGCAGGGCCAGCGCCTCGCCGTGGTGGCAGGGGAGCGGTTGTGGGTGCTCGACGGCGCCGGCGGCGAGCAGGTGGCCTACGAGCTCCCCGGCGCCGGCGTGCGCGCCCTCGTCGGCCGGCGCAGCGGTGTGGTGGCCGCCGGCCCCGCCCTCGGGCCGGCCGTGCTGGTGCGGGACCCGGCCCGCTACCCCGTCGTGCCGCCGGTCACGCTCGACCGCGCCCCCGCCGAGTTCGCCCTTCCCGGCTCGGGCGACGACGACCTCTGGTTGGGTCGCCGGCAGGAGGCGACGCTGGACCTGACGCGGCTGGACCTGCGGGAGCGGCGGCCGATCGAGCGGCTCGAGGTGGCGTTCGCGGGCGCGGCGCCGGTCCCCGTGGCCGTCACCGACGCGGGGATCCTCCTCGCGGCGCCCGGGCGCGCCGGCGGCCGCCTCGGCATCGCCGACGCCGCCAGCGGCTCGATCGTCCGCGTCCTCGACGGCCCCCGCACGCTGCTCGCGGCCGGTGGCACGACCGCGGTCGGCCTCGAAGCCGATCCCGACCGTCCCGGCGCCCGCCGACTGCTGCTGACCGACCTCACCGTCGGCGGGACCAGGCCGGTGGCGCCCGACGGGCGGGTGGCCACCTACCACCCGGCCGCCGCCGCGTCGCCCGACGGACGCGTCGTGGCGGTGGCCGTCACCGTCGCCGACTCGGTCATGGGTCGGGGCCGCCACGGCCTCGCCCTCGTCGACGTGGCCCGGGCGCGCGTGCGGAGCGTCACGGCGCTCCCGCGCTGGCGCGCCGGGCCGGTCTGGTCGGTCGACGGGCGCTTCGTCTACGGCCTGGTCGAGCTGCCCCTGGATCACAGCCGCCTCGTCGTGGCCGCCTGGCGAGCCGGCGGGCCGGGGCTCGAGCTGTTCCAGCTGCCCGTCGAGCTGCGACCTGGCGGGGCCGGCGTGCACCTCGCCGCCCTGTGGCCTCCCGACCTCGACCGGTGACCGTGCCCGCCGGCGCCCGGCCGCCATCGGTCAGCGGCGAGCGACCGTGCCCACCGGCTGGTGCCCGCGATCACGACGCGTGACCGCGGCTCGCTAGCCTCGCCACTCGTGCCCGTCCCCCGCCGCCCGGCGCTCGCCGTGCCCGTGGCGACCCTGCTCCTGCTGGTCGGCGCGTGCGCGGACGACGGTGGCGCGGCCGCCCCGGGTGCGACCACGACCACGACCGCCAGCCACATCGGCGAGCTGCCCGACGTGACCCTCCGCGGCGGCGTCTACGAGGTGCCCGATCCCGTCCCCGACGGCGACCCCGGCGCCCTGCTCGCCGCCAGCGAGGTCGACGAGCCGTGGGTGCCGCCCGGCGCCCGGGCCTGGCGCATCCTCTACCGGTCCACGGCGCTCGACGGCGGCCTCGTCGCCGTGTCGGGCGTGCTCGTGGCCCCGCGCGGACCCGTGCCCGACGGGGGCCGCCCGGTCCTCTCCTGGGCCCACGGCACCATGGGGGTCGCCGACGTCTGCGCCCCCTCGCTCGAGGGCCGCGCCCCCGTGCCCTTCCTCGAGGCGCTCGTCGACGACGGTTGGGTCGTCGTGGCGACCGACTACGAGGGGCTCGGCACACCCGGTGTCCACCCGTACCTGGTCGGCCGGTCGCAGGCGCGCAGCGTGCTCGACGCAGCCCGGGCGGCCCGCCTGGCCGGTGGGGGCGACCGGGTGGCGGTCTGGGGCCACTCCCAGGGTGGGCACGCCGCCCTGTGGGCGGCGGAGGTCGCGGGCGGGTACGCGCCCGAGCTCGACCTGCTGGGCGTCGTCGCCGGCGCCCCGCCCGCCGATCTCGCCGCTCTGCTCGACCACGTCGTGGGCAGCCCGCCGGCGTTCGGGTTCCTCGCCATGGCGGCCTACGCCTATGACGCCGCCTACCCCGACGTGAGCCTGGAGGAGCTCTTCACCGAGGCGGCGCGCACCCTCGTGCCGACCCTCGAGCAGCAGTGCGTGCCGGAGGTGATGGGACCCTGGGCGGCGGTGGCGGGCGAGGCCCTGGTGGCGCGCCCGCTGCAGATCGACGGCGTCGCCCGCCGGGTGGCCGAGAACACACCGGGGCAGCAACGGCCCGAGGCACCCGTGCTGATCGTGCAGGGCGACGCCGATCCGATCGTCCCGGTGCCGACAGTCGACGCCTTCGTGGGCCGCCTGTGCGCGCTCGGCGCCACCGTCGAGTACGCCCGCTACGAGGGCGGCGACCACACCTCGGTCATCGCCACCTCCAGGGAGCTCGTGCTCGGCTGGCTCGCCGCCCGGCGCGACGGCGAGCCCGCCCCGAGCACCGCCTGTCCCTGACGTGCCCGTGCGGGCCCTACGAGAAGTGCTTCATCAGCCCCATGATCTGCTCGCCGGCAGAGCCCGGGACCGAGTAGCCGTCCTCGTTGCGGATCTGGTCGAAGTTGTCCCGCACGTCCTCGACCGTGAGGTCGGTGTTGACGTACCCCTCGGTGAGGCCGATGAAGAACCGCTGGATCACGCCGCCCGCCGCGCTGTAGATCTCACCGCTGACCGGACAGTCCTCGTGGACCAGCCACGCCGCCAGCGGGGCCACGAGCTTCGGGTCGAGCTTGTCGGCCATGGGGCCGAGCAGGTCCTCGGTCATGCGCGTGCGGGCGATCGGCGCCAGGGCGTTGGCCCGGATGTTGTACTTGGCGCCCTCCTGGGCGAGGACCCGGGTGAACCCGACGAGGCCCATCTTGGCGGCGCCGTAGTTCGTCTGGCCGAAGTTGCCCAGGATGCCGGCGTTCGACGCGGTGTTGAGCACCCGCCCGTAGCCCTGCTCCCGCATCTTCACCCAGGCCGGGCGCGTGACGTTGAACGCGCCCTTCAGGTGCACGTCGATGACGGGGTCGAGCAGGTCGGGCGTCATGTTGTGGAACGCCTTGTCGCGCAGGATGCCGGCGTTGTTGATGACGATGTCGACGCGACCGAACGCGTCGAGCGCGGCCTGCACGATGGCCTCGCCGCCTTCGACGGTGGCCACGCTGTCGGTGTTGGCCACCGCGACCCCGCCGGCGTCCTCGATCTCCTTGGCGACGGCCTGGGCGGGCCCCTCGGAGGCCCCCTCGCCCGACGCCGACCCACCGAGGTCGTTCACGACGATCTGGGCGCCCCGCGAGGCGAGCAGCAGCGCGTGCTCCCGCCCCAGCCCGCCCCCGGCGCCGGTGATGATCGCGACCTTCCCATCAAAGCTGAGATCTGCCATGGCCGCACCCTACTGCTGGCGTTTCGCCAGCCCCGAATCGAGCCGCACGGGGGCTACGCCGAGGACCCGACCTGCTCCTGGGCGAGCTGGCGGAGGCCCTTGTAGTCGACCTTGCCGTTCGGCGCCCGGCCGATGGTGTCGACGGTGACGACCCGCTTGGGCGCCTTGTAGGGCGCCAGGTGGGCCTTGACGTGGGCGATGACGTCGGACTCGTCGACGGCCTCGCCGGGCTGGGGCTCGACCACGGCGGTGACGGCCTCGCCGAACTTGTCGTCGGGCACGCCCACGGCGACGGCGTCGCGCACGGCCGGGTGCCGCTTCAGCACCTCCTCGACCTCCTCGGGGTACACCTTCTCGCCGCCGGTGTTGATGCACACCGAGCCGCGGCCGAGGAGGCGAAGCGTCCCATCGGCCTCGACGGTGGCGTAGTCGCCGGGGATCGAGTAGCGCTGGCCGTCGATCTCGACGAACGTGGCCTTGGTCTTCTCCTCGTCCTTGTAGTAGCCGACCGGCGTGCGGCCCTTGACGGCGACGCGGCCGATCTCGCCCGAGCCGGGCTCGACGTCGCGGCCGTCGTCGGTGATGACCCGGGCGTTGTCGCCCAGCACGAACTTGGCGGTCTTGGAGGTGCCGCCGGCGCTCGAGACCGACTGGCCCATGCCGAGCGCCTCGGAGGAGGAGAAGGCGTCGACGAGCAGCATCCCGGCGTGGTGCCGGAGCAGGCCCTGCTTGGTCTCCTCGCTCCACATCACGCCCGACGAGATGATCGCCATGAGGCTGGAGATGTCCCAGCGCCCGGGGTTCTCGTCGAGCGCCCGCAGGATCGGCTTGGCGAACGCGTCGCCCACGATGGCGATGGCGTTGACGCCCTCGCGCTCGACGGTCTCGAGCAGCTCGACCGGGTCGAACGAGCGGTTCACCAGCGTGACCACGCAGCCGCCGCCGTTGAGCGTGCCGAACGAGGTGAAGGCGCCGGTGCCGTGCATGAGCGGGCAGGCGGGCATGCCGGTGAGGCCCGGCCCGGCCTCGGCCAGCGCCGTGCGGGCGTCCTCGGGGGTGCCGTCCTCGTCGTAGCGCACACCGAGGGCGGCGGCGTTGAGCGTGCAGAAGATGTCGTCCTGGCGCCACATCACCCCCTTGGGCATGCCGGTGGTGCCGCCCGTGTAGAGCATGTAGATGTGGTCGCCGCTGCGGCCCCACGGGCCCCGGACCCGGCTCCCGGCGGAGGCGGCGGCGTCCTCGTAGGGGGTGGCCCAGTCGGGGCACGGTCCCGCGCCGTCGTCGACCCACAGCCAGTGGCGCACACGGGGCACCCGAGGCTGGATGCGCTCGATCGTCTCGGTGAAGGTGCCGTGGAAGATGACGGCGACCGCGTCCGCGTTGTCCCAGAGGTACACGAGCTCGTCGTCGGTGTAGCGGTAGTTGGTGTTCACCGGCACCAGGCCCGCCTTGAAGATGCCGAACATCGACTCGAGGTACTCGGGGCAGTTGTAGAGGTACTGGGCGACCTTGTCCTGCTCCTGCACGTCGCCGGCGAGGAGCGCGGCGGCGATGCCGTCGGCCCGCCGGTCCATCTCGGCCCACGTGTAGCGCCGGTCGCCCTGGACCTGGGCGGTGGCGTCGGGGAGCGTGTCGGCCACGACCTCCCACACGTCGGCGAAGTTCCAGTCCCCCATGTTCGTCCCTCTCGATCTCGTGGTGCGCGGCGCGCCGTGGCGCCGGGCTTGCTGACCGGGGCGTCAGTTTAGGATCGGCCTCCATGGACTTCGAACTGCCGCCCGAGGACGACCCCCGCCGGGCCGAGGTGCGGGCGTGGCTCGACGAGCACCCGCAGTCGACCGCCCGCCAGCTCGCCGAGGCCGGCTACGTGGCACCCCACTGGCCGAAGCCCTACGGCCTCGACGCCGACCCGATCCACCAGCTGATCATCGACGACGAGCTTCGACGGGCGGGGATCCGCCGACCGGTCAACCCCATCGGGATCGGCTGGGCCGGACCGACGATCATCCACGCCGGCACCGAGGCGCAGAAGCAGCGGTACCTGTTGCCGATCCTGGCCGGCGAGGAGATCTGGTGCCAGCTGTTCAGCGAGCCCGGCGCCGGCTCGGACCTGGCCAACCTGGCCACGCGGGCGGTGCGCGACGGTGACACCTACGTGGTGAACGGGCAGAAGGTGTGGACGTCGCTGGCCCACTTCTCGCAGTACGGCATCCTCATCGCCCGCACCGATCCCGACGCCCCCAAGCACCAGGGCGTGTCGTACTTCATCTGCCCGATGGACGCGCCGGGCATCGAGATCCGCCCGCTCATCGAGATGACCGGTGGCCACACCTTCAACGAGGTGTTCTTCGACGACGTCCGCATCCCGGCCGAGAACCTGGTCGGCGAGGAGAACCGGGGCTGGGGCCTGGCCAAGGTCACGCTCGGCAACGAGCGGGTGTCGCTGTCCTCGGGCGGCGTGCTCTGGGGCAACGGACCGACCGGCGAGGACCTGCTCGACACCGTCCGGAACCGAGGCGGCACCGACGATCCCGTCCTGCGCCAGCGCCTCGCCGCCCTCCACATCGAGGCCCGGGTGCTCGAGCTCATCCGCCTGCGCACGCTGAGCGCCCGGCTGCGCGGCGAGCCCCCGGGCCCCGAGGCGTCGATCCGCAAGCTGCTCGCCGACGAGCACGGCCAGACCGTCATGGAGCTCGCCAAGGACCTGGCGGGGACCGCGGGCATGCTGGCGGTCGCCGGCCCGCTGGGCGGTCCCGACGAGCACGGGTGGAGCGGCGGCTACCTGTTCGCCCGGGCCCTCACCATCGGAGGCGGCACCACGGAGGTGCAGCGCAACATCATCGCCGAGCGCGTCCTCGGGTTGCCCCACGACGTCGACGTGGAGGCGGGCAAGAGCTGGGCCGAGGCCCAGCGGTCGGCCTCCCCGTCCCGCTGACGGCGGCTACGGCGTCACGCGACGGCGCCCGAGCGCAGGCGGGCGAGGCGGTCGAGGACCTCCTCGGCCTCCCGCACGAAGCGGTGCACGAGCTCGCCCGCGGGGACCAGCTCGTGGATGGCGCCGGTGCCCTGGCCGGCGGGGAAGAACTCCTTGGTGGGGTCGACCTCGGTGTGCTCGTCGGCACCCAGGTGGAAGGCGCCGTCGCCCGACGCCCGGGCGACCTGCAGGGGGAACGGCTGCAGCTCCTCGGGGTGCTCCTCGAAGTACTGCGTGTAGGTGTTGCGCACGACCCGGCAGGTCTTGCCGGTGTAGGCCCGGGTCACGGTCGTGCCGTCCTCGCCGGTGGCGATCAGCGTCTCCTTGTAGCCGGGCACGGCGCGGGCCTCGGGCGTGGCGATGAAGCGCGTGCCGACCCACACCCCGTCGGCGCCCAGCGCCAGGGCGGCGGCGAGCCCCCGACCGTCGAAGATGCCGCCAGCGGCCACCACCGGCACCCGGTCGCCGACGGCGTCGACGATCTGGGGAACGAGCGGGAGGGTGGCGACCTGGCCCGTGTGCCCGCCGGCCTCGGTGCCCTGGGCCACCACGATGTCGCAGCCGGCCTCGACGGCGGCGGTGGCGTGGCGCACCTTGCCGCACATGTTCGCCACGAGCACGCCGTTGCGGTGGCAGAGCTCGACCACGTCGCGGGGGACGCCCAGGCCGGCGACGAACAGCCGGCCGCCGCCGGCGATGATGTGCTCGACCTGCTCGATCAGGTTCCCCGGCGCGGCCGTGAGCAGGTCCACCCCGAAGCCCTTGTCGGTGAGCGCCTTGACGGCCTCCATCTCCTGGACCATCTGCTCGGTGCTCATCGTCGAGGCACCCAGGGTTCCGAAGCCGCCGGCGTCGGAGACGGCGGCGACGAGGCGCGAGTAGGACACCCCGCCCATCCCGGCGAGCATGACGGGGTGCTCGATGTCCAGCAACTCGGTCAGGCGGGTGCGCACGGCGGGGCTCTCCTCGGGGTCGGCGGCGGCTCCCCGGGAGCGTAGCGGCTTATTGACCCGTCAGTCAGTTCGGCTGCTCGGTGGCCCCGCGGCGCTCGACTCGTAGGCCAGCCGGTGCACGAGGGTGAGGAGGTCGTCGAGCACGAAGGGCTTGGTGACGTAGTAGTCGGCGCCGGCGCGCCAGCCCGCCCACACCTGCTCGTCGTCCGTCCGGGCCGACAGGAGGACGACGGGCAGGTGGGCGGTGGCGGGATCGGCCCGCAGCGCGCCGAGCACCTCGGTGCCGTCGAGGTCGGGCATCATGCCGTCGAGCACCACCACGTCGGGCGGCCGGCGCCGGCGGGACTCGAGGCCACTGCGGCCGTCCTCGGCGACCTCGACCGCAAGCCCCTCGGCCTCGAGGTTCACGAGCAGGATCAGCCGGATGGCCGGGTCGTCGTCCACGACGAGCACGCAGCGTGGTCGCACGGGGATGCGATCGGGGCCGACCCCGCCGGCCTTGAGCGCGTTCGGCGCCCGATCGACCTGAATGCACCGGGTGGACGGTGACGGCGTGGCCCCCGCCGGCCCGCGATCAGGCGATGCGGTACGTCTGCACGGCGTGGGCCACGACAGCGCCGTCGGCGTCGGTGGCGGTGATCTCGGTGAAGATCAGCTCCCGGCCCCGGCGCACGGTGCGGCCGTGGCAGACCAGGTCGGACCGCTTGCAGGCGCCGACGTACTGCACGGTCATGCTGATCGTCGACGCCCGCGTGCCCTTGGTGAAGTCGTGGTTGGACCACGCGGCGGCCGCGCCCGCCGTGTCGAGCACCGAGGCGATCACCCCGCCGTGGTAGTAGGTCCCGTCGTTGGTGAGGTCGGGGCGGAAGGGCAGGCGGACCGTCACGTCGTCGGGCTCGTACCGGTCGAACACGATCCCCATCCACCCCATGAAGGGGGTCTTCGGCATGAGGTCGGCCACGGCGCGCCGGCGCTGCTGCTGCTCGTCCTCGGACAGCTCGGAGGGGCTCTCGGCCATCATCGCTCCCTTGTTGATCGACGGATCAGTACCATGCCACGTCGGTCGCCAGGCGCCGCTGAGGCGCTACCAGCGGCGCCGGGCGCCGGCGGCGCCGAGCACCAGCAGCAGCACGGTGGCGCCCACGAAGGCGACGAGCAGCGACCAGGCGTTGATGCGCTCGATGCCCTCCATGCCCGCGGCCTGGGCGACGGCGCCGCCCAGCAGGGCACCGGCGACGCCCACGGCGATCTTGGTCAGGCAGCCTCCCGCCCGCTGACGGGTCGCCATCTCGGCGAGCAGACCGGCGATGAAGCCGAGGAAGATCCACGAGAGGATGCCCACGGCCGCATCGTAGGCGCCACCCCCTCCACCCGGGCCGGGGAAGGTCACGGAATGGTCCGAACGGACTAGTCAAGTTCGGCGGTGACCAGGCCGATACCTCCCATGAGCGAGAGAACGACGGGAGAGAGCCACGATGGGCTGGGACTGCCGCTGTGGGTACGTGAACGTGCCGGTGCGCCGCTGCCGCTACTGCGGGCGGCTGCACCCGTGGGCCCGCTGGCGGCACCGGCGGCAGCAGCGTCGTGACGCTCGGCGCGCCCATCGGGAGGAGCGCCGGGCGGCCCGGGCCGCCGGCGGCGCCGATCAGGCCCAGGCGCCCGGCCCGGAGAAGGAGTGCTCGGCCCAGCGGCCCGGGGTCATGACGAAGGCGCGCGGGTAGTCCTCGAACAGCCAGCGGGCGAAGTTCCGGCGCGTCCAGGGCGAGGCGCCGGCCACGGCCATGGCGTAGTGCACCCCCCGCCGGTGCCGGAGCGCCCGGATCAACAGGCGCGACATCCAGGCGTCGGGGACGAGCTCGCGCCGCACGGCCCGCTCGTAGCGACCCCGCGCGACCGCCGGCGCCATGGCGCCCGCCGTGAGGATCGCCCGGGCCGCGAGGCGCGCGGTGAGGAAGGCCTGCCCGATCCCCTCGCCGGTCATGGGATCGGTGGCGGCGGCGGCGTCACCCACGAACAGCGCCCGGCCGCCGGCGGCCGCCAGCCGGATCGACTCGATGCGGGCCGGGATCGGCCAGGCGGTGTGCCGGCCCTCGAGCCGGACCTCCGGCCCGAGCACCTCGGCGATGTGCGCCCGCTCCAGGATGGCCGGCCACAGGGTGGCCATCTCGCGCGTGCGGACCTTGCCGCCCCGCTGGATGCCGAAGCCGACGTTGACGCGGCCGCCGGGCAGCGGGAACGACCAGGCGTAGCCGGGCAGGAGGTCGGGCTCGAACCAGACCCACAGGTCCCGGGCGGCGGGTCCGGCGCCGCTGGCGTACTGGCGGAACGCGTGCCACTCGCCCAGCCGGCCGTCGCCCGCGCCCAGCAGGCGGCGCAGCGGCGAGTAGGCGCCGTCGGCGCCGACGGCGTAGCGAGCTGCGACCTCACCGATGCCGGCGACCTCGAGCGTGATCCGGTCGTGCCCGGCGCGGGCGCCGGTGAGGGCGTGGCCGTCGGCGACCTTGGCGCCGGCGGCCCGGGCCAGGTCGACGAGCGCGGCGTCGAGCTCCAGCCGGGGCACCACGGCCGCGTAGGTGCCCCGGCCCCGGGGCAGGGGGAAGCGGATCGTCCGAACCCGGGGCGAGCTGACCCAGACGTCCTCGACGGTCTGCCACGAGGGCAGCTCGACCGGCCGGAGCCCCAGGTCTTCCAGCTCGCGCAGGGCCCCGGTGGTGAGCCCGTCGCCGCAGGTCTTGTCCCTCGGGAAGCGGGCCCGGTCGACGACCAGCACGTCCCGCCCTGCCCGGGCGAGGTGGATGGCGGCTGCCGTACCCGCGGGACCGGCCCCTACCACGACCACGTCGGCGGTGCGCACGAGCCGAGGTTAGGGCCGGACCCGGCGTCACCCGACCTTGAGGACCTCCTCGAAGCCCTCCTGCATGCACGCGCGGAACAGCGCGCCGTCGGTGATGGCGGCGGGGTCGCTGTTGAGCCCGACCTGCACGTCCTCGCAGTAGCTGAGCAGGGTGGCGTTCAGCGCCGACCCGGTCATCGGGCCGAAGGCGAACTGCCCCTCGAGCTTGGCGCCGGCCAGGTACACGGGCATGGGCGTGCCCGGCACGTTGCTGGTGATGAAGTCGATGCCCTTCAGCATCGAGCCGAACACCTGCGTCGTCAGCGTCGTGGGCAACCGGTTGAGGACGCCGGCGATGGCCTCGGTGAAGTCCAGCGCGGGCTCGCTGCGCTGCTGGCGGACCAGCGCCCGGATGGCCGTCATGCGCTCGACCGGATCGGCGATGCCGACCGGGACGGCGAATCGGGCGGGCACGAACTGGTTGCCCGCCACCAGCTCGTTGTCGCCGGAGCGGATGTTGATCGGCATCGTCATCCGCAGGGCCTCGACGGGCGCACCCATCGCCTCGTGGTAGCGGCGCAGGCCTCCCGCCACGGCGGCGACGAAGGCGTCGTTGAGCTTCCCGTCGACGGTCCTGGCCGCCGCCTTCAGCCCCGACAGCGGTGCGGTGATCGTGTCGAAGCGGACGCTCAGCGACCGGTCGCGCATGACCGGGCTCAGCGGCTCGAAGGCAGGGGCGAGCAGCCGGCCCACCGACGACGCCGCCACGACGGACCGGCGGGCGGCGTCGAGCGGATCGCGCAGCGCGGCCAGCACCTGGTCCCGCGAGCGGCGGATGAGGCCGAGCTGGCGCCGCAGCTCGTGCCCGAACGCGTCGCGCACGAGCGCCACCGGGTCGTGGTGCTCCGGCTCGGGGGCGGGCGGCAGCGGCCCGGGGTCGAAGGACGGGTCGCGCTCGAGGTCGAGCAGCATGAGCGCCATCTTCACCCCGCCCACTCCGTCGGTGACGGCGTGGTGGATCTTCTGGATCAGGGCCGACCGGCCCTCGCTGAGGCCCTCGACGACGACGAACTCCCACAGCGGCCGGGCCCGGTCGAAGCCCTGCATGGCGATGGGCTCGGCGACCCGGAGCAGGTCCTCGAGCGCCCCTGACCCGGGCGCCCGCATCCACCGGACGTGGTACGTCAGGTCGAAGCTCGGGTCGACGATCCACCGGGGCGGGGCGGCCGACAGCGGCGCCGAGACGGGCCGCTGCCGCATGCGGGGGATCAGGCGGCTGCCCCGCTCGATCTTGTCGAGGAGCCGGTCGCGCTCGGGCGACCGGTCGAGGATGGCCACGGCCGTGATCGTCGACCGCAGCACGGGGTCCTTCTCGATGTTCCAGGTGAGCGCGTCCATGTCGCTCATCCGGTCCTCGAACCGCATCTCGTCGCTCATCGCCGACCTCCTGCCCCGTGGTGGCCCCGCGGTGGTGGACCCCGTCAGGCCCGCAGAGTGATACGACCTCCGCCCCCCGATCACCTGCAACACTCGGGGCATGAGCGCCGCCAGCGTCGCCGTCCGGGGATGGGGGGTGGCGTACGCGCGGCCCGACGGAGTCCGCCTCCGGCTCACCGTGGGCGCGGTCCGGGCCGACGCCGACGCCGCCCTGGCGGACGCCACCGAGGCGGCCCGTGCCCTCGCCGCCGTCCTCGACGCGGCGGGGGTACCACCGGCCAACCGGATCTCGTCGGGTGTGCGGGTGGGTGAGGAGCGCGAGTGGGACCGCGGCCGCTCCGTGCGGCGGGGCTTTCGGGCGGCGAGCCACGTGACCGTGACGATCGACGAGCCCGACGCCGCCGGGCGGGTGGTGTCGGCGGCGGTCAGCGACGCCGGCGCCGACGTGGAGGGCCCCTGGTGGCTGGTCGACAGCGACAACCCCGGCCGGCTGGAGGCCTGCCGCCGGGCCGCCGAGGACGCGGCGCACCGGGCCGGCGCCTACGCCGGGGCCCTGGGCCTGCGCCTGGGTGCGGTGCTCGAGGTGCGCGAGCCCGGCGTGGGCGGCGACGGGGGCGGCCCCCACCGGGTCGAGCTGGCCATGGCGGCCAGCGGCTCGGACGTCGCTCGCGGCGAGCCCCTCGACCTCGACGCCGGCGACCTCGAGGTGACGGCGACGGTCGACGTGACCTTCGCCCTCGAGCACGGGTGACGTGGACCTCGGCCTGCCTCTCTCCGGTCGGCTGCTGGTCGCCACCCCGCCGCTCGTCGACCCGAACTTCGACCGCACCGTCGTGCTCGTGCTCGAGCACACCGCCGAGGGCGCCGTCGGGGTGGTCCTGAACCGGCCCAGCGACACGCCCGTCGCCGAGGCGCTGCCCGAGTGGGCGCCGCTCGCGGCCGAGCCCGCCGCGGTCTTCATCGGCGGCCCGGTGGCCGTGGGGTCGGCCATCGGCCTGGCCCTCGCCACCGGACCGATCGTGGCCGGGGAGGCCTGGGCGCCCGTCGACGGGCTGCTGGGCACGGTCGACCTGGCCCTCGATCCCGCCGACGTCGAGCCACCGGTCGAGCGCCTGCGGGTCTTCACGGGCTACGCCGGCTGGGACGCCGGCCAGCTCGAGCACGAGCTCGAGGAAGGGGCGTGGCTCGTCGCCGACGCCGCCCCCGGCGACTGCCACACCCGCGATCCGGAGGGCCTGTGGCCGGCCGTGCTCCGCCGCCAGGGGGGCAGGACGGCGTGGCTCGCCAACTTCCCCCCCGACCCCAGGCTCAACTGAGGGCCCGCCGGCCGGCCTCGGCGGTCAGCAGTCGACGCCCTCGGCGGGACGGTAGGTGGCGTGGACCCGGTCGACCCGGCGCTCGCCGGTGGCGATGACGGTCGTGGTGCGCTCGGTGGTCACCCGCGTGCACCGGCCGGCCGACGAGCGGCTCTGGCCGCTCTGCTCAACCTCGAGGTGCTTGGTGGACCAGAGCGTGACCGTGATCGACGACGGCGTGTACGTCGGCCAGACGAGCACGCCGTAGGGCGTGTTGTTGGTGATCCGCAGGTCGGGCTTGGGGTACGACAGGGTCGCTTCGCGGCCGTAGGGGTAGCGGGAGATGTAGATCGTGTGGGCCTGGTACTCGGCGAAGTCGAGGCCTGCGAAGAAGGCGGCGTTGAACAGCGTGGTCGCGAACTGGCTCACCCCGCCGCCGATCGCCTCGGTGAACCGGCCCGCCTCGATGGCGCCGCCGGGAGCGAAGCCGTTCTCGCGGGTGCGCCGGCCGACGTGGTCGTTCACCGAGAAGGTCTGGCCCGGCTCGATGATCACGCCCCGCACGAGGTCGGCCATGCGGTGGATGTTGATGACGCGGGACTGGCCGGCGGCGAAGCTCGTGGTGAACTCGGCGACCGGCTCGCGGATGCCCAGGGCCCGGGCGTCCTCGGTGCTGCGGCGGGGTGGAACGGTCCGCAGCGGCAGCTCGATCGGCCCGGCGCGCCCCTGGAGCAGGGCGTCGTGGACGAGGCGGGCGGCGGCGGGATCGCAGCACGCCGTGCCGTCCCGCCCCGGCGTGATGCTCACGCGCCCGTTCACCAGCGTGATCCCGGCGTCGACGGGCCGGGTGCCGGCCTCGGGCAGCAGCTCCTCCATGTCGGCTTGGACAGCGCCGGCGTCGATCCGCAGCTCGAGGCCCCGGCGGGTGGCCTCGGAGCGGATCCAGCTCCGCAGCGTCTCCTGCGGCACCGACGCCGCCACGCCCCCGGCGACGACCTCGAGCGGCTGGAAGGTCAGGGCCCGGGCGCGGTCGGCCAGCCGCTCGGCGTCGAGCCGCGTGAACCGGGGCGGAACCGACCCGGCGGCGACCTCGACCACCACCGGCAGGCGACCCGAACGGGCGGCCTCGGCGATCCCGTCGAAGACGGCGGCGGGATCGGTCCCCCGGCCCGGGCGCCCGTCGACGACGGTGATCTCCCCGCCCTCGCCGGTGATTGAGGGCTCCCGGGGGACGCGGGTGCGGGCCGGATCCCGCTCGGTGACCAAGGCGTGCACGGCGCCGTAGCTGGCCGTCACCCGCACCGGTGCGGTGCGGGGCCGGGTGAGCGATGCGAGCCAGTCCAGGGGGCGGACGGTCACCGCGCCCCGGCGCCCGACCTCCAGGGCCGCGGCGATGGTGGCGGCCTCGTCGACGCGCAGGTCGATCTCGGTGCCGTCGAGCGTGAACGAGCCCCCGGGCGTGTCGACCCGCACGACGCCCTCGGCGAAGCGCCCGGCGACCTCGGCGACGATCGGCCCGAGCTCGGCCTCGGTCAGCCCCCCGACGGGGATCCCGGCGAGCTCGGTGTTGCGGGCGACCTTCCCGTCCGAGGCGCGCTCGTCCACGGCCCAGGCCACGCCGACGCCCAGCGCCAGGACGAGGGGGAGGGCCAGCACGAACAGCACGATCCGCTGCCACCGGCGCACGGCACAGGTTCGCGCGCGCCGGGTGCTGGACCCCAGTCACCTCCAGCGGCGGCCGGCGGGCCGGGCGGGTCCGTCAGAAAAGCGTCATCTCGGCCCGCTCCACGCCGCGGAGGGCGTCGTAGTCGAGCTCGACCCAGCCGATGCCCCGGGACTCGGCCAGCACCCGGGCCTGGGGCTTCACCACCTGGGCCGCCAGAACCCCCCGCACGGGCCGCAGGCTGGGGTCGAGCGCGAGCCGTTCGAGGTAGCGGGCCAGCTGCTCCACGCCGTCGATCTCGCCCCGCCGCTTCACCTCGACTGCGACGGCGGCGCCCTCGGCATCGCGGCACAGCAGGTCGACGGGCCCGATGTCGGTGGGGTGCTCGCGACGCACGAGCCGCCAGCCGCGGCCCAGCACGGTCACGTCGGCGGCGAGCAGCTCCTGCAGGTGCGCCTCGACCCCGTCCTTCTCGAGGCCGGGATCGCGGCCGAGCTCGACGCTGGTGTCGGAGTGGACCTCGGTCATGGTGATCGTGAGGCGCTCGCCCTTGTCGTTGGTGACCGTCCAGGTGCCGTCGCCCTCGACGAGGCGGTTCGGCGCGTTCATCCAGTTGAGCGGCTTGTAGGCGCCGCCGTCGGCGTGGATGGCGACGCACCCGTCGGCCTTCACCATGATCAGCCGGGTCGCGAGCGGGAGGTGGGCCTGGAGCCGCCCCTGGTAGTCGACCGAGCAGGTGGCCACGACCAGCCGCATGCCGGCCGAGGGTAGCCGAGCGCGCCGGGCGGCCCGGCGACTACGAGCGGCGCGGGAGGCCGGGCAGCCGCCGGCTGCGCCGCTCGGCGCGCCGCTCCTCGAAGCGCGAGCGGATGACGGCGCGGCGCTCCTGGAGCTGGCGGTGGGTGATCGACTCGACGCTCGAGTCCAGGCCCATCGACGCCTTCATGCCCTCGAGGTCGACCTCCACGGTGCGGGGATCGAGGCCGGCGTCGCGGGTCAGCTGCTCGGCGTGACGGGTGGCGAAGTGCCGGGCGATGTGGGCGATCTCGGCGAACAGGTCGAGGTCGGGGGCCAGGCGGGCGATGGCGCCGTCGAGGAACACCAGGTTCTTGATGAAGAGCATGAGCTCCTTGGGCATGCGGGCGCCGTAGCCCAGCAGCGCCTTGATGACCTCGCGGATCTCGCCGACGAGCTCGTCGGGGCTCATCGTCGTCGGGTCCTTGACGGGCTGGTCGAGGCGCAGGTCCCGGATCAGGGCGTCGAAGTCGGTGTCCTCGGGGAGGGCGCCGAGGTCGACGAGCGCCTCGAGCTGCGTCCGCAGGTCGTTGGCGATGCCGCCCATGAGCAGGCGCAGGAAGGCGATGCGGCGGCGCTCGTCGAGCCGGCCGGTGATGCCGTAGTCCAGCAGCGCCGTGCGGTTGTCGGGCAGGACGAACAGGTTGCCGCCGTGCAGGTCGCCGTGGAAGACGCCGGCGAGCATGGCGCCCTCGAGGAAGGCGATCATGCCGGTCCGCACGACCGCCTCGGTGTCGAGGCCGGCGTCGCGCATGCCGGCCACGTCGTCGAACGCGAAGCCCGACAGGCGCTCCATGACGAGCACCCGCCGGGTGACGAGGGTGGGATGGGGGCGGGGCACCACGAACGTGCGCTGGTCGAGGCCGGCGAGCATCGACGCCACGTCGAGCATGTTCTGGGCCTCGAGGCGGAAGTCGAGCTCCTCGCTGATCGTGTCGGCGAACAGCTCCACCAGGGCGGGAGGGTTGGCGAGCGCCGCCACCGGGATGCGGCCCACGAGCATCGGTGCCAGCCACGCCATGACGCGCAGGTCGCGCTTGACCACCTGGGCCACGGCCGGGCGCTGCACCTTCACCACGACCTCCTCGCCCGTGCGGAGCACGGCGGCGTGGACCTGGGCGATGGAGGCGGCGGCCAGGGGCTCGCGGTCGAAGGACGAGAACACCGACTCGAGCGGCGCCGCCAGGTCGGACTCGACCACCCGGCGCACGGCGGTGAACGGCTCGGGCGGCACCTGGTCCCGGCACTTCTTGAACTCCTCGACGAGCTCGACGGGGAACAAGCCCTCGCCCGAGGAGATGATCTGCCCCAGCTTGATGTAGGTCGGCCCCAGCTGCTCGGCGGCGATCCGCAGCCGGCGGGAGAGCCCGGCCCGGGACGCGGCGCCGCCCCGGCGGCGGTCGGTCACCGACCACACGGCCACCGGCACCAGCAGGTGGCGGACGACCCGGGCCATGCGGGCTCCCGGTGGGAGCCGCCGCGGCCGGGTGAGCTCGGGCACCTCCCGCTTCACCCGCGCCCGGAGGGCGTCGACGTCGCGCCGCCACGGCATCCGCTCGGGCTCGACGAGCCACGGGGCGCGGTTGCTGAACGTGCCGAGGTCGAGGTCCGCCGGGGCGGGTGGGTCCGTCTGGTCGGTGCTGGCGCTCACGGCGGCCATTCTGGACGAGGGCGTATGCTGACGTCGCCGTCAGCCGGTGCGGGCGGGCGGGGAGAAGGGGGGTACGTGATGGTCGACGTTCCGACGCGCTGGGTCGTGGACAACCCGCCGAGCGAGCGCTACCCGCTCTACACCCGGGCGAACGTGGGCGAGGTGTTCCCCGACCCGGTGACCCCTCTGTCGTGGACCCTCGCCGGGGCGCCCGGCGCCGAGCACGGCTGGCGCGACGCCTGGGAGCGCTTCGGCGCGTTCGACCGGTCGGAGTTCGCCGACGACAACCTCGAGATCCTCGGCGTCTTCGGCGGGTACTGCTACCTGAACGTCTCGCTGGCGCGCATCTTCGGCGTGCGCACCCCGGGCCTCACCCCCGAGATGATCGACTACCAGTTCTTCGGCGAGCAGCCCGGCCTGGCCCCGTACGAGGACGAGGCCCGACCTACCGACGAGAGCCCGGCCCACACCGAGCGCATCCAGCAGACCCTGCAGTGGATCCTCACGACCCCGGACCTCCCCGAGCTCGAGGAGGAGCAGCGCCTGGTCGCCAGGCTGCGCGCCGAGCGCCCCGACATCGGCTCGCTCTCGAACAGCGAGCTCGTCTCCCGCACCCGCGCTCTCACCGACGCCCACTTCCGGCGCCAGTTCGGCCAGCACCTGTTCGTCACCTACGCCGCCACCGTGCCCACCGGGATCATCCAGCAGGTTTGCAACGAGATCGGCGAGCCGACCATGGCCATGAAGCTGATCGCCGGGTTCGGGGGCGTCGACTCGGCCGAGCCGTCGTGGGCCATGTGGGCGCTCGGCCGGATGGTGGCTGGCTCCAAGGCCCTGACCGCGGCCTTCGACGGGGGTGTGGAGGGCCTGCTCGACCGGCTGCGGGCGTCCGAGGACCCCGACGCCGAGCGCTTCCTGGCCGGCTTCGACGACTTCCTCTACAAGTACGGCTCACGGGGCCAGAACGAGTGGGAGATGCGCCAGCCTTCGTGGGAGGTCCGGCCCGCCCTGGCGCTGGCGGCGATCGACCGCATGCGGTTCGCCCCGGCCGCCGAGTCGCCCGAGGCGCACCGCACGAAGCTCGCCGCCGAGCGTGAGCAGCTCGGCGCGGCGGTCCTCGCGAAGCTCGAGGGCAACCCCGAGGCGCACGGCCAGTTCCAGGCCGCCCTGCATGCCGCGAGCGTGTTCCTGCCCGGCCGCGAGCGCAGCAAGACCAACGTCATCCGCATGATCAACGAGGCCCGCATGCTGATGGGTGAGCTGGGCCAGCGGATGGTCGAGGCGGGCCACTTCGACCAGCCCGGCAACTTCGCCATGCTGACCAACGAGGAGCTCGACGACTTCCTCGCCGACCCCGCCGCCTTCGCCGCCACCGTGCGCGAGCGGGAGGCGGGCTACGCCGCCCTCGAGGAGCGGGTGCCGCCGTTCGTGCTCGACAGCCGCAAGGGGCTCAGCACGCCCCCCGAGTGGCGGCTGCGCACCGACAGCGACGTGCAGAAGGCGGGTTCGGGCGATCAGCTCGCCGGGATCCCGGGGTGCCCGGGGCAGGCGACGGGGCGGGCCCGGGTGGTGCTCGACCCCTCCGACCCGTCGGCCCTCGAGCCCGGCGACATCCTGGTGGCGCCCATCACCGACCCGGCGTGGACGCCGCTGTTCGTGCCGGCAGCCGCCGTGGTCGTCGACGTCGGCGCGCAGCTGAGCCACGCCGTGATCGTGAGCCGCGAGCTCGGCATCCCGTGCGTCGTTTCGGTCACCGACGGCACCCGGCGCATCCCCGACGGGGCGTCGCTGACCGTCGACGGCACCACCGGCACGATCACCGTCCACTGACCCGCCGACCATCCCGGCACCCGCCGCCCGGCGGTTCTGGGTGCCTGTGGTCTCGCGCTGGTGAGACCTGACCCACCCAGAACCGGCTCGCGGCGGTTCTGGGTGCCTGTGGTCTCGCGCTGGTGAGACCTGACCCACCCAGAACCGGGGGAAGCGGGCGGGTCAGGCCGAGGCGAAGCGGGGTGGGCGCTTCTCGTTGAGGGCGGCGGCGCCCTCGGCGAAGTCGGGCTCGCCGATCATGCGGTCCAGCAGGGCGGTGGCCTCCTCGATCGACTCGCCCAGCCGCCGGTTGAGGTCGGCGTAGAGCTGGCGCTTCATCACCCGGAGCGAGCTGGGCGACAGCTCGCTGGCCATGCGCGCGGCGGTGTCCTGTACGTGGGGGAGGAGCTCGTCGGGCGGGAGCACGGCGTTGACCAGTCCGATCTCGGCCGCCTCCTCGGCGAGCACGACCCGGCTGGTGAGGAGCAGCTCGGCGGCCCGGGCGGTGCCGACGAGGCGGGGCAGCAGCCACGACAGGCCGTACTCCGCAGGCAGGCCGACCCGGGCGAACGCGGTGGTGAGCTTCGCGCCGGCCGCGGCGTAGCGCAGGTCGTAGTAGCACGCCAGCACCAGCCCGGCGCCGGCGGCGGCGCCGTTCAGCGCCCCGATGACGGGCTTGGACAGACCGAGGTGGAACGCCCACGGGTGGTCGAAGTCGGGGTGCACGCCGAACCCGGGGGTGGGCGCATCGTCGTCGACCCCGCTGTCGTAGGTGCCCTCACCCGCCAGCCGGTCGAGCGCGGCGGCATCGGCGCCCGCGCAGAACCCCCGGCCGGCTCCCGTGACGACGATGACACCGACGCCGGGGTCGGCTTCGGCCTCGGCCAGGGCCCGCCGGTACTCGGTCTCCATCCGCCCCGTCCAGGCGTTGAGCCGCTCGGGGCGGTTGAGGGTGAGGGTGGCCACCCGGTCGGTGACGTCGTACAGGACGGTGCGCTGCTCCATGGGGCGCGATCATCGCGCCCCGGGCGTCAGGCTGCGGCGGTGCCGTAGGGCTCGCCGGCGGCCTCGTAGCACGCGTCGTGGTAGTGCTCGACGCGGTCCCACCGGTCGCCGACGTAGACGTTGCAGATGACCTGCTGGCGCTGGGCCTTGGCGCTGAACTTCACCGGCTCGCCGCAGCCGGTGCACAGCGCCGAGTTGCCCGCCTCGACGCGGCGGAGCACGGCTCGGCTGGAGAGTCGCGGTTTTGTGGGGGTGCGCTGGGCCACGTGCTCCCTATCGGCACGCCGCCCCGCGCACATGAGCGCCGGAAGGGGATTTTCCGGAAGCGGCCGGGTCTGGACTTGACGATCGGGGTGGCGCGCGTGGAGAGTGAGATCGCCGGGTACGGGGTGCCTCCGCCGTGCACCCCTGCCCGGCACTCTCGCGCCCGGCTCAGCTCCGGGTGAGCGGCTTGTACCGGATGCGGTGCGGCTGGTCGGCCTCGGCGCCCAGCTCCTTTCTGCGCTGGGCCTCGTAGTCGCTGAAGTTGCCCTCGAACCAGCGGACCTGCGAGTCGCCCTCGAAGGCCAGCACGTGGGTCGCGACGCGGTCGAGGAACCAGCGGTCGTGGCTGATGACGACGGCGCACCCGGCGAAGGACACCAGCGCGTCCTCGAGCGCCCGCAGGGTGTCGACGTCGAGGTCGTTGGTGGGCTCGTCGAGCAGCAGGACGTTGCCGCCCGACAGCAGCTGGCGCGCGAGGTGCAGCCGGTTGCGCTCGCCCCCGGAGAGCACTCCGGCCGGCTTCTGCTGGTCGGACCCCTTGAAGCCGAAGGACGCCACGTAGGCCCGCCCGTGGATCTCCCGTCCGCCGACGACGAGATCGTCCCGCCCGCCCGTGATCGTCTGGTACACGGTGGCCTCGGGGTCGATGTCGGCGCGGGCCTGGTCGACGTAGGAGAGCTGCACCGACGGCCCGATGCGCAGCTCGCCGGCGTCGGGCTGCTCGGCGCCGACGATCATCCGAAACAGCGTGGTCTTGCCCGCCCCGTTGGGGCCGATGACCCCGACGATGCCCGCGGGGGGCAGCGTGAACGAGAGGTCCTCGATCAGGAGGCGGTCACCGTAGGCCTTGCGCACGTGGTCCGCCTCGATGACGAGGTCGCCGAGGCGCGGACCCGGCGGGATCTGGATCTCGCGCCGCTCGGGGCTCCGGTCGGCGGCTTCGGCCTCGGCCAGGAGCTCGTCATAGGAGCGCAGGCGGGCCTTGCTCTTGGCCTGTCGGGCCCGGGGAGCCATGCGCACCCACTCGAGCTCGCGCTCGAGCGTGCGCTGACGGGCGGAGGCCTCCTTCTCCTCCCGGGCGAGGCGTGCCCGCTTCTGCTCCAACCAGCCCGAGTAGTTCCCCTCGTAGGGGATGCCCCGGCCACGGTCGAGCTCGAGGATCCACCCCGCGACGTTGTCGAGGAAGTAGCGATCGTGCGTCACGGCGACGACGGTGCCGGGGTACTCGGCGAGGAACCGCTCGAGCCAGGCGACCGACTCGGCGTCGAGGTGGTTGGTGGGCTCGTCGAGGAGCAGCAGGTCCGGCCGGGACAGCAGGAGCCGGCACAGCGCCACCCGGCGGCGCTCGCCGCCCGAGAGCACGGACACGTCGGCATCCGCGGGCGGCAGACGCAGGGCGTCCATGGCGATCTCGAGGTCGCGGTCGAGGTCCCAGGCCTTGGCGGCGTCGATCTTGTCCTGCAGCGCGGCCTGCTCGGCGAGGAGGGCGTCGAAGTCGGCGTCGGGATCGCCCATGGCCTCGCAGACCTCGTTGAAGCGGTCGAGGAGGGCCTTGGTCTCGGCCACGCCGTCGGTGACGTTGCCCAGCACGTCCTTGGTGGCGTCGAGCTCGGGTTCCTGGGGAAGGAAGCCGACCGTGAACCCCGGCGTCAGGCGGGCCTCGCCCGTGTAGCCGTCGTCCTCGCCGGCCATGATGCGCAACAGCGACGACTTGCCCGACCCGTTGGCGCCGAGGACGCCGATCTTGGCGCCCGGGTAGAACGCGAGCGTGATGTCGGACAGCACCTGGCGGTCGGGCGGGTGGAAGCGGCTGACCCGCCGCATGGTGAAGATGAACTCGTGGGCCATGACCGCGTCGACGGTAGCGGCCCGGCGGCCCGGACCCGAACGGCGGATACGATCGGCGCCGTGAGCGATCCCACCGGATCAGCCGGCGCGGTCGGCGCGAACACGTGGCTCGTCGACGAGATGTACGAGCAGTACCTCGAGGACCCCTCGTCGGTCAGCGAGCGCTGGCAGGAGTTCTTCGCCGAGCGTCAGGCCGCCGAGCAGGTCCGCGACGGCCGGGCCGACCAGGCCCCGGACGAGCAGCACCCGCCCGCCGGAGGCGCGTCCCGGACCGCGCCGTCACCGCCGGAACCGGCGGACGGCCGCCCGGCCCCGTCCCCGGCGCCGCAGCGCCAGCCCGCGGCGGCTGAGCCGCAGCCGGGATCGCCGCAGCCGGGCTCCCCGTCGCCCGGGAGGGCGGGATCCCAGGAGGGCGAGCCCGCAGCCCAGCTGTTGCGGGGGGCGGCGGCGCGCATCGTGGCCAACATGGAGGCCAGCCTGGGCGTGCCCACGGCGACATCGGCGCGCGTGATCCCGGCCAAGCTGCTCGAGGTCAACCGCCGGGTGATCAACGGCTACCTCGGGCGCACGCGCGCCGGCAAGGTCAGCTTCACGCACCTGATCGGCTACGCCGTGGTGCGGGCGATCCGGGCGGTGCCCGCCATGAACGCCACCTTCAGCGAGATCGACGGCAAGCCACACGTCACCCGCCACGAGCACGTGCACCTGGGGCTCGCCGTCGACGTCGAGAAGGCCGACGGTTCGCGCACGCTGCTCGTCCCCGTGATCAAGGCGGCCGACACCCTCGACTTCCGGCGGTTCGTCGCCGCCTACGAGGACCTCATCCGCAAGGTCCGCAGCAACAAGCTCTCGCCCGACGACATGACCGGGGCGACCATCACGCTCACCAACCCCGGCACGATCGGCACGGTCCACTCGGTGCCCCGCCTCATGCCCGGCCAAGGCGTCATCGTCGGCGTCGGCGCGCTCGACCACCCGGCCGAGTACCAGGCGGCCGACCCCCGCACGCTCGCCGAGCTCGGCGTGTCGAAGGTGATGACGGTCACCTCGACCTACGACCACCGCATCATCCAGGGCGCCGAGTCGGGTCTGTTCCTCCAGAAGGTCCATCAGCTGCTGCTCGGTGAAGACGGGTTCTACGACGACGTCTTCCGCGCCATCGGCGTGCCCTACGAGCCGGTGCGCTGGCGGCGCGACGTGAACCCCCTCGACAGCCAGGCCGCCCAGCTCGACAAGCAGATGAAGGTGAACAGCCTGGTGAACATCTACCGGGTCCGGGGCCACCTCATCGCCGACCTCGACCCGCTCAGCTGGAAAGAGCCCCGGATGCACCCCGAGCTCGACCCCGCCACCTACGGGCTCACCATCTGGGACCTCGACCGCGAGTTCCTCACCGGCGGCCTGGCCGGGCGCGACCGCCTGCCGCTGAGCGAGATCCTGCACATCCTGCGCGACGCCTACTGCCGCACCATCGGCGTCGAGTACATGCACATCCAGGAGCCCGACCAGAAGCGCTGGATCCAGGACCACATCGAGGGCGTCACCCCTGAGCTCGACCGCGGCGACCTGCACCACGTGCTCGGCCGGCTCAACGCCGCCGAGGCGTTCGAGCGGTTCCTGGCCACCAAGTACGTGGGCGCCAAGCGCTTCGGGATCGAAGGGGCCGAGAGCGCCATCCCCATCCTCGACGCGGTGATGGAGGGCGCCGCCGACGAGGGCCTCGACGGCGTCGTGATCGGCATGGCTCACCGGGGCCGCCTCAACGTGCTGTCGAACATCGTCGGCAAGAGCTACCAGCAGATCTTCCGCGAGTTCGAGGGTGCCATCGACGAGGACACCGTCCAGGGCACCGGCGACGTCAAGTACCACCTGGGCGCCAGCGGCACCTTCACGTCGCGCCGCGGGAACAAGACCGAGGTGCGGCTCGCCGCCAACCCCTCCCACCTCGAGGCGGTGAACCCGGTGGTCGAGGGCATGGTGCGCGCCTACCAGGACCTGGTCGACGAGCCCACCTCCTACACGTGGCTGCCGCTGCTGATCCACGGCGACGCCGCCTTCGCCGGCCAGGGCGTCGTCGCCGAGACCCTGAACCTGTCGGACCTCAAGGGCTACCGCACGGGTGGCACCGTCCACCTCGTGATCAACAACCAGCTCGGCTTCACCACCGCCCCCGAGTACGGCCGGTCGTCCCAGTACGCCACCGACGTGGCGAAGATGGTGCAGGCGCCGATCTTCCACGTGAACGGGGACGACCCCGAGGCGTGCGTGCGCGTCGCCCGCCTGGCCTTCGCGTACCGCCAGGCGTTCCACCGTGACGTCGTCATCGACATGGTCTGCTATCGGCGCCACGGACACAACGAGGGTGACGACCCGAGCTACACCCAGCCGTTGATGTACAAGCGCATCGGCGAGCGCCGGTCGGTGCGCCAGCTGTTCACCGAGTCCCTCGTCAAGCGCGGCGAGCTCACGGTCGAGGAGGCCGAGTCCGCGCTCGACGACTTCTCCGCTCGCCTGCAGGAGGCGCTCGACGAGACGCGCCAGCTCACGCCCGCCAGCCCCGCCCGGGCGCGCCCCAGCCCGGCCCCCGTCGGCGTGCTGCCGCCGGTGGAGACCGGCCCCGGCCGCGAGCCGCTCGACCGGGTCTTCCGGGCGCTGAACACCGTCCCCGAGGGCTTCGAGGTCCACCCGAAGCTCGCACGCCAGTTCGAGGCGCGGCGGCGTATGTGGGAGCAAGAGGGTCAGGTCGACTGGGCGCTCGCCGAGGCCCTGGCCTTCGGCACCCTGCTACTCGAGGGCACCGACATCCGCTTCGCCGGCCAGGACTCGCGGCGCGGCACCTTCTCGCAGCGCCACGCCGTGCTCGTCGATCATCGGAACGGCAACGAGTACGCACCCCTCGCCCACCTCGGGCCCGAGCAGGCGAAGTTCTGGATCTACGACTCGCTGCTCTCGGAGTACGCCGCCATGGGCTTCGAGTACGGGTACTCGGTCGTGCACGACGAAGCGCTGGTGTGCTGGGAGGCGCAGTTCGGCGACTTCGCCAACGGTGCCCAGATCATCATCGACCAGTTCATCGCGGCCGGTGAGCACAAGTGGAACCAGCGGTCGGGCCTCGTGCTGCTGCTCCCTCACGGCTACGACGGGCAGGGGCCCGAGCACTCGTCCGCCCGCATCGAGCGGTTCCTGATCCTCTCCGCCGGCGACAACATGCAGGTGGTCAACGCCTCCACGGCCGCGCAGTACTTCCACCTGCTGCGCCGCCAGGTGCGTCGACCCGATCACCGCAAGCCGCTCGTCGTGTTCACCCCGAAGTACCTGCTGCGGGCGAAGGAGGCCCGCTCGTCGATCGACGAGCTCGCCGCCGGCCGCTTCCGCGAGACCCTCGACGACCCGGGCGTCGCCGACCCGGCGGCGGTGCGGCGTGTCGTGCTCTGCAGCGGGAAGGTGGCACACGAGGCCCTCGCCCGCCGCGACGAGACCGGCGCGCCGGTGGCGGTCGTCCGGGTCGAGCAGCTCTACCCCTGGCCGGGAGACCAGGTGCGCGACATCGTCGCCCGCTACGAGAGCGCCGACTCCCTGGTGTGGCTCCAGGAGGAGCCCGAGAACATGGGTGCCTGGGGCTTCGTGCATGCCCGCCTCCACGCCGTCCTCCCCGAGCGCATCAAGCTGAGCCACGCCAGCCGTGCCGAGTCGGGGAGCCCTGCCACCGGCAGCCACGCCGTGCACGTCCAGGAACAGGAGGAGCTGCTCGAGTCCGCCTTCGCGGGGTTGTAGCGGGGCGGCGTGCCGGCGCTGGGGGACCCGCTGCGGATCGGCGCAGCCACCATCCGCAACCGCCTGTACCGGGCGCCCGTGCTCGAGGGCGCGGGCGACGGCCCCGACGCACCCGACGCCTACGCCCGGCAGTTCGTGCCCAACGCCCGCGCCGGCGTCGGGTTGATCATCCAGGGGAGCGCGTGCATCTACGAGGAAGGGCGAACGTCGCCCGGCATGACGCTCGTGCACACCCGCGAGCGCGTGCTGGCGATGGCGCCCATGGTGCAGGCGGTGCGGGCGGAGGGAGCGGCGATCTTCCTGCAGATCGGGCACGGCGGCCTGTACGCCATGGAGGCGTGGCACGAGCCCTACGCGTCCCGACGGAAGGGGCCGCTGCTCGCCGTGTCGACCGTGCCGCTCGCGCTGCGGCCCGCCTTCCGGGGTGTGCCCGTGCACGTGATGACCACGGCCGAGGTGCGGGCGATGGCCGAGCGCTTCGGCGACGTCGCCGCGTGGGCCCGCGAAGCCGGCTACGACGGGATCCAGCTCGGTTCGGCCAACGCCAAGCTCCTCGACCAGTTCCTGTCGCCCTTCTACAACCGGCGCGACGACGAGCTCGGCGGGTCGGTCGAGGCGCGCGCCCTCGTGCTGCGCTGGATCCGCGACGAGGTCGCCCGGCGCGCCGGCGAGGACTTCGCCTGCACCGTGAAGGTGCCGGCGGAGCGGGGGCTGCCCGCCGGCCGGCACATCACCGTCGAGGACGCGCTGCGCACGTGCGAGCTGGTGGAGGAGTGGGGCTTCCACGCCGTGACGCCCGTGGAGGTTTCGCCCCTGCCGGACACGACCCTCAGCCGCGGGGGCGTGCCCCGCTCGCTGTGGCGAAACGAAGCCATGCGCAGGCGCCTCCGGTCGGCGTCGCCCCGCCGGGTGCGCCGCTGGACGCTGCTCGCCGGCTACACCCTCGGCGGCTGGCGATCGCCTTTCCGGCCCGTGTGGAACCGCGAGCTGTTCCGGGCGGCCAAGCAGCGGGTGGCGATCCCGGTGTTCGCCGTCGGAGGCATCCGTACGCCTGACGAGGCCCGGGCGATCGTCGAGGGCGGTGAGGCCGACATGGTGGGCCTCGGCCGGCCCTTCTATGCCGAGGACGACCTTGCGCGGCGCTTCCTCGAGCCCGACGCGCCGCCGGTGGGGCCGGTGCTGTGCGAGAACAGCAACCTGTGCGTCCCCGCCCAGATGCTGGGCATGAAGGGTGCCTGCTACAACCCGGCCGTCGCGCGCAAGCGCGCCGAGCTGCGCCGGCGCGAGGCGGGCTGACCGCGGCGGCCCGGCGCCGGCGACCGCCTATGATCCGCGGGGTGGAGGGCACGATCTACGAGGCGATGGGCGGCGCGGAGGCGGTCCGGGCGGTCGCCGAGGCGTGGCATCGCCGCTGCCTCGCCGACCCGATCCTGTCCCATCCCTTCGACCGCGAGATCCACCCGCAGCACACCGAGCGGCTCGCGGCGTACTGGGCCGAGCAGCTCGGTGGGCCGCCGGCCTACACCGAGTCGTTCGGCGACCACTCCCACGTGGTCCGCGTCCACAGCGGCAACGGCCCGCACGAGCAGATGGATGGTCGGGCGGTCGCCACCTTCGTGCTCGCGCTCGACGACGCCGGCGTCCCGACCGACCCGGAGCTCCGCTTCCAGCTCATCGCCTGGTTCACCTGGGCCACGGCGCTGCTGAACCACCGGTGGGCCACGGCCGAGGAGGTGCCGAGCGACCTTCCCCTGCCCCGTTGGGGCTGGGAGGGCACCGACGGCTGGTGAGCCGACAACCCGTCGCGCGCCACCGGGGCGGCGGGTGCAGCCGCCTCAGCGCAACGGGAAGCCCAGGGTCGCCTCGAGCTCCCGAAGCGCGTCCTGGGGATCGACCACCTTGATCGTCTTCATCCCCATGGCCCGAGCCGGCTTGAGGTTGACGCCCAGGTCGTCGAGGAACACCGCCTGGGCCGGCTCGATGCCGAGGGCCTCGCAGGCCAGCTCGTAGAAGCGGGGGTCAGGCTTGCGCACCCCGACCCTGCTCGACTCGATGACGACGTCGAAGAGGTCGATCACCTCGGCGACCTCGGGTCGGGCGGTTCGCATGTCACCACGCGTGGGCCCGACCCCGCCGCCGGCGGACCGGGTGCCGCCGTCGGCCGGCGCGAAGTTGTTCGTGAGCATCGCCAGCGCGAGCTCGCGCTGCTTGATGCGCCGAAGAGCCGTCACCATCTCGGGGCGAAGCTCGCCGGACAGGAGCAGGAGGATGGCCCGGGCGTCGACCTCGTGACCCGCCCGGCGCGCCTCCTCCTCGAACAGCTCGGCGAACCCGTCGAGGTCGACCTCGCCGCGCTCGAGCTTGGCCCAGGCGTTGTCGTCGGGGTTGGTGGCGTTCAGGCCGCGGATGAAGCCCGGGGGCAGCCCGTGGTCGCGCTCGTAGCGGGCGAACGCCTCGAAGGGGCTCGTGAGGATGACGCCACCGAAGTCCCACAGCACGGCCCTGATGTCGCTGCCGGTCACGACGGGGAACCTAACCCGCGACGCCAGCCGGGCCCTTGTTGCAAGTAAGTCGCAACAAGGGGAAGGATACGACCATGCGTCCGCTGCGTTGGCTCCTCGCGGCCGTCCTGGTCGTCGCCGCCTGCGGCAACGGTGGAGGACCGCGCTCGCCTGACGACGGCGCCCGAGAGGCCGGCGGGCCCGAGGTGCACGTGCGGGCCATGGCGACGGTCGCTCCCATCGCCGACCTCGTCACCCGGGTGCTGGGCGACCGGGGCACCGTCCGCAGCGTGGTGCCCCCCGGCGCCGACTCGCACACCTTCGAGCCATCGCCCGGCCAGGCCCGAGCTCTGGCCGAGGCCGACGTGTTCTTCGGGAACGGCTTGCACCTGAACGACGCCGTGCTGCGACTCGCCGAGGCCAACCTGCCTGACGGTGCGCCCCTCGTGCTCCTCGCCGAGGACGTGCTGGACGACGACGAGGTGATCACCGACGACTGGGTGGGTGCTGTCGACGGTCACGGCCACACCCACGGCGACGGCGGTCACACCCACGGTCACACCCACGGCGACGGCGACGCCGGCGAGGCGAACCCCCACGCCTGGATGGACCCGCTGATCGCCCGCCGCTACGTGGAGCGCATCGCCGAGGTGCTCACCGACGTGGACCCCGAGGGCGCGGCGACCTACGAGGCCAACGCCGGCGCGGAGATCGAGCGGATCCAGCGGTTGCACGAGGCGACCGAGGAGGCGATCGCCAGCATCCCAGAGGATCAGAGGATGCTCGTCACCTTCCACGACGGCTTGTCCTACTGGGCGGCTCGCTACGGTTTGGAGCTGGTGGCGGTCGTCCAGCCGGCGGACTTCAGCGAACCCTCGGCCCGGGGGGTGCGCGAGGTGATGGACGTCGTCCGGCGGTCGGGGGCCCGGGCGGTGTTCGGCAGCGAGGTGTTCCCCTCCGACGTCCTCGCCGTCATCGCCGAGGAGACGGGCGCCGCCTACGTCGGCGACCTGAGCGACGACACCCTGCCCGGTGAGCCCGGCGCCGCCGAGCACTCCTATGTGGGCATGGTCGCCATGAACGCCCGGCTCGTGGTCGAGGGCCTCGGCGGCGACGCCTCGCCCCTCGACGGGGTCGAGCGCGCCTGACCGCGGGGCTCAACCCAGCAGGTCGCGGCTCAGCGCCTCCCAGAGCTCGGTCGACAGGCGGAGCGACTCGACGTCGACCCGCTCGTCGTCGCCGTGGAACATCACCGCGTAGTCCTCGAACCCGAGGTGCCGGCTGAACAGCCCGAACCCGTACGAGGTGATGCCGAGGCGCCGGAAGAACCGGGCGTCGGTCGCGCCCGCGGTCATGAACGGAACCAGCTCGGCGCCGGGGTACCACGCCTGGGTCACCCGCTGGAGCGAGTCCCACAGCGGCGTGTCGACGGGCGACGCACTCGCAGGGTCCTCGGCGTCGACGGCGATCTCGACCCGGTCGGCGAGGTCGCCGAGCGCTTCGTCGAGCATGGCGCGGATGTCGGCGCCCGACTGACCGGGCAGGGTGCGGATGTCGAGCTCGAGCTCGACCCGATCGGGGATCACGTTCGTCTTCGTGCCCGCTCGCATCACCGTGGGAGCGAACGTGGTGTGGGTGCACGCGTGGAACTGGCGGCTGATCCCGAGCGGAAGCGACTCGCACAGCTCCGTGAACCCCTGTGCCCGCAGCAGCGGCTCCCGGAGCTCGTCGGGAAAGCCCATCGAGTCGACGAAGCGGCGCCAGATGTCGTGGATCTGGGTCTCGGGCCGGTACTCGGCGAGCCTGCGCACCACTTCGGCCGCCGTGACCAGGGCGTTGTCGGTGCGGAACGGCTGGGACGCGTGCCCTGGCGTCCCCGAGATCCGCAGGGTGCACCAGTGACACCCCTTCTCGGCCACGATCGCCGGGAGGCCCAACCCCCGCCCGGTGTCCATGGGGAACCCACCGGCCTCGGTGATCACGTAGTCGGAGCGCACCGCATCGGCGGCGTTGTCGACGAGCCACCCGGCGCCGTGCGTGCCCAGCGCCTCCTCGTCGGCGACCGCCAGGTAGGCGAGCGTGCCGCGGGGTCGCCAGCCCGATGCCGCGAGCCGGTGGGTTGCCACCGCCATCGAGGCGGTGAGGTTGAGCATGTCGATGGCGCCCCGGCCCCATACCTCGCCGTCGATGAGCTCACCCCCGAACGGGTCGTGGCGCCACCCTTCGGGGTTCGCGGGGACGACGTCGGTGTGGCCCATCAGCAACAGGCTGGGCGCGTCCGGGTCCGTGCCCTCGATGCGCCCGACCAGGCTGGTGCGGCCGGGCTGGGGCTCGTAGCGCTCGAGATCGAGGCCGGTGCCCTCCAGGTAGCTCTCGAGCACGTCGACGCTGCGCTGCTCCTGGCCGGACCCGACGGTCCCGTCGTTGACGCAGGCGTTGCGGATGAGGGTCTGGAGGAGCTCGGTGACCTCGCCGGTCAGGGCGTCCATGGGGACCCAGCGTAGGGCGGCGGGGCCCGATGCGCCGGGCGCAGGGGTGCAGGTGCTTGACTGGTCGCACATGCCCGGACGTCAGGTCGTCGTCGACGGCTCGAACATCGCAACCGAAGGTCGCTCGCTGCCGAGCCTGCGCCAGCTCGACGAGGCGGTGCGCGCGTTCATCGAGGAACGCACCGAGGACGACCACATCGTGGTGGTCGTCGACGCCACCTTCGAGCACCGCATCGACCGGAGCGAGCGCAAGGCGTACCGCGAGGCGCTCGACGCGGGCGAGTTGCTGACGCCCCCGGCGGGCACGATCGGCCGGGGCGACAAGTTCATCCTCGAGATCGCCGACAAGTCCGGAGCCGTGGTGCTCTCCAACGACTCGTTCCAGGAGTTCCAGGACGAGTACGAGTGGCTCTTCGACGCGGGACGGCTGGTCGGAGGCAAGCCGGTCCCCGGTGTCGGCTGGATCTTCACGCCCCGATCACCGGTGCGCGCCACCCGGAAGCGGGGAGCGGCGTCCAAGCGCTCGAAGGCGAAGGCCAAGGTTGGCGACACGATCGAGCCGGCCGCGGCCGGCGCCTCGGGCGCGGGTGAGGACGGGGCAGGGTCCGGCAAGCGGCGGGGCCGGCGAGGTGGGCGCAGCAAGGGTGCCAAGGCCGAGCAGGGCGGGGCCCAGGACGAGCGCGCGATGACGGCCACGGCCGGCAGGGGCGCACCCGGCGCCGACGGCGCGCCGGCGGCACGAGGCGCAGGCCGCAGCCGCCGAGGCGGCGACCGCGGGGCTGGTCCTCCGGCGGTGAACGAGCCGCTGCCGTTCATCGAGTTCGTCGCGGAGCACCCCATCGGCGCCACGGTGCAGGGGCAGGTCACGGCGTTCTCCTCGCACGGGGCCCATGCGGTCGTCGACGGCGTCCAGTGCTACGTGCCCCTGAAGCTGATGGGCGACCCCGCACCGAACCGGGCCCGCGACGTGCTCGAGAAGGGCGAGACGCGATCCTTCGTCGTGGTCGCGTTCGACAGCGAGCGGCGGGGCGTCGACCTGGGCCTTCCCGGCGTCCCGGGTGTGCCCGAGCCGGTGCCCTCGGACGGCCCCACGGTCAGCGAGGAGCCCGACGTCGCGGAGCGATCTGTGGCGAAGAAGGCCGCGGCCACGAAGGCTGCCGCCAAGAAGGCGGGGTCGGTGAAGAAGACCGGCGCCCGGAAGGCGGCGGCCGGGAAAGCGTCCGCGAAGAAGGCTGCCGCCACGAAGGCTGGCGCCACGAATGCCGGCGCCACGAAGAAGGCCGCAGTCAAGAAGGCGGCGACCACGAAGGCTACGGCCACGAAGGCGACGGCCACGAAGAAGGTTAGCGCCAAGAAGGCTGCCGCCAAGAAGGCTGCCGCCAAGAAGGCGGGAACGCCCGCGAAGAAGGCCGCGGTCAAGAAGGCGGCAACGGCCAGGAAGGCGGCGGCCACGAAGAAGGCCAGCGCCAAGAAGGCTGCCGCCAAGAAGGCGGGAACGCCCGCGAAGAAGGCCGCGGTCAAGAAGGCGGCAACGGCCAGGAAGGGGGCGGCTACGAAGGCTGCCGCCAAGAGGACTGTCGCCAAGAAGGCTGCCGCCACGAAGGGGGCCGCCACGAAGGCGACGGCCACGAAGAAGGCCAGCGCCACGAAGGCTGCCGCCACGACGGCGAGCGCCGCGAAGCCTCCGGCGAGGAGGCGATAGGCGCGGCCGACCGCGCAGGGGTCCACTTTCCGGTCGCTCGAACGCCGCATGACCGGTTGCGTGCCCGGAAAGCGGACGGTCCCGGCACCGGTCGGTAGCCTGCGCCCACGTGCGCATCGCCACGTGGAACGTCAACTCGTTGAAGGCGCGCTGGCCTCGGGTCGAGGCGTGGCTCGGTCAGGTTGCGCCCGACGTGCTGTGCGTGCAGGAGACGAAGCTCGCTGACGATGCGTTCCCCGCCCTGTCGGTCGCGGCGGCGGGCTACGAAGGGGTGCATCACGGCCAGGGACGGTGGAACGGGGTGGCAGTCCTCAGCCGCGTCGGCGTCGACGACGTGCGTCACGGCTTCGCCGGTCCGCCGCCTCAGGGTGCGTCTGCATCGGAGGCCCGTCTTCTCACGGTGCGCTGCGACGGCGTCGTCGTGGTCACCGTCTACGCCCCGAACGGCCGGGCGGTCGGCCACGAGCAGTACTACGAGAAGCTGGCGTGGCTGAAGGCGCTGGTCGACCACCTCGACGCGGTGGCGACCCCGGGCGACGAGGTCGTCGTCTGTGGCGACTTCAACGTGGCGCCCGACGATCGTGACGTGTGGGACCCCGCCGCCTGCCACGGCGGCACCCACGTGAGCCCCGCTGAGCGGGAGGCCTACCAGAGGATCGTCGACTGGGGTCTCGTCGACGTGCTGCGGGCCCGGTTCGACGACGCCGGCATCTACTCGTGGTGGGACTACCGGGCCGGCGCGTTCCACCGCCACCTCGGCATGCGCATCGACCTGGTGCTCGCCAGCACACCTCTGGCTTCCCGGCTCGAATGGGTGCTGGTGGACCGAAACGCCCGCAAGGGGCAGGCCCCGTCGGACCACGCACCGGTGATGGCGGGATTCGCCCCGCGCTCGCCGGCTCCGTAGCCTCCGGCCCATGACCGGAGACGACGACCGCAGCTGGGCGGAGCGCGTGGCCGACGCTGCCGCCGCCCCGCCGGACGAGCGCCGTGGCGAGCTCCGGCGCGTGGCCGGCGCCACCCGCGCCCTCATCGACCGGCTCGTCGCCATCGACGCCCCCCCCGACGTCCTTTCCCGCACCGCCGACCACGTCGAGGCAGCGGTGCGGGCCTTGGCCGACTACCCGCAGGGCCGGCTCTACGAGGGGTTCGCCGAGGCGGCCAACGCGGGTGACCACCGGGCCTTCTTCGACCACAGCCCGATCATCGGCGCCGCCAACCCGCTCGCGCCGCCGCTGGTGCTCGAGGCCGGCGAGGGAGCGGTGCACGGAACGGTCCGGTTCGGCGCCGCCTACGAAGGCCCGCCCGGCCACGTGCACGGCGGCTACCTGGCGGCGGTGTTCGACGAGGTCCTCGGCATGGCCCAGTCGCTCAGCGGGAACCCGGGCATGACCGGCCGGCTGGTGGTGAAGTACCGAAACCCCACCCCGCTGCACACCGACCTGCGCTTCGAGGGGCGACTCGAGCGGGTCGAGGGGCGGAAGCTGTTCACGGTCGGGACCTGCCACGCCGGCGACGTGCTGACCGCCGAAGCCGAGGGGCTCTTCATCTCGGTCGACTTCGCCCGCATGTACCAGCTGATGGCCGAGCGGGACGCGGAGCGCCGCTCCGCTCAGGACTGACGGGGAGCACACACCCGCCGCCGCAGCGCCAGCGAGCCCGCCACGGCGGCACCGCCGAGCACGATGGCGGCGGCCGGCCTTCCGCCGGTGGCCGGGAGGACACCACCGGGCGGCCCGGCGGGAACGGGATCGGCTGCCCGCCCACCGCCGAGCGTCGCCAGGTCGAAGGGCGCGGGGAGCAGGAGCTCCACGTTGAAGTCGTGGGGTTCGCCCAGGGCGTATCCCTTGCGCTGGGGCTCGTTCCACGCGACCTCGCGACTGATGCTGGCCAGGCCGAGCACCCGGTCGGGACCGGCTGCCGGCACCTCGTCGGGCGCCCGTGCCGGCGCCGCGTGGTCGATGATCGTGCCGAAGATCGAGAGCGTTCCGTCGCCGTTGTCGGCGAGCTCGACCAGGCGGGCCTGCTGCGGCCAGTCGACGTGCGCCGCCGTGCTGATCTCCCAGAACGTGCCCTGGGGGATGACCCGGTTCACGTGGCTGTGACCGTTCACCCAGGCCACCACGTTCGGGTAGCGCTGCACCAAAGCCCGCACCTCGTCGGCCTGGGCCCGGGCCTCGTCGGGGCGGAAGGGGTCGGGGAACGGGTTGTCCATCGTCAGCAGGTTGTGGTGGCTGAAGAGCACGACCAGCTGATCGTCGGAATCGGTGGTGACGGTGCGGCCGCCGGCGTCGACGTACCGCGAGGACACCTCCTGGAGCCGGGCCTCGAGCCAGGCGAGCTGGCCGGCGCCGATCGACCCGTTGGCGTAGCCGCCGTGGTTGACCGAGTCGAGGGCGATGCCGAGCACCCCCGGGGCGATGGGGAAGGTGAAGTACAGCGTCCCGGCGTCGAGGTTGTCCTCGTCGAGGCCGTGGCCGCGGGGACCGGGGCCGGATCCGGTGGGCGGGTCGAGATGGGTCTCGATCCACTCGTGGACGTCCGCGAAGCGCCGGGCGTCGTCGGGCGTGACCGGGCGGGCCGGCCCCGTGAACAGGGCGGCGAACACGGCCGGGTCCTGCTGCTCGAACGCGCGCTGGACCGCACCGGGGCTCAGCTGCGCCGGCAGGTTCACGACCTTCAACGGCCCGCGGGAGTACTCGTCCACGGGCCCGGTGGCGGGCATGTTGCCCTGGACCAGCCCGTCGTGGTTCCCGTACACCGAGTACCAGGGCACATCGAGGCCGGGCGACTCGAACGGCGCGATGGCAGCCTCGAGGAGGCCGGGATAGGCCGGGAAGTTGAATGGCGGCCGCTTGTAGGCGTCACCGCGGGCGTCGTCGTCGGGGTGCCAGTAGTGGTCGTCGTAGGTGAGGTCGTCGGTGTCCTGCACGCCCTCGTAGCGATCGCCGGCCCCGCTGTTCACCGCCAGCCGCCCGCCGTTGAGCAGCGAGAGGAACCACGTCAACTCGTTGACCTGCTGGTTGTCGATGTTGTCACCCGTCGAGACGGCGCAGTCGAAGGTCCGGCCCGTGACCGGGCCTCGGGCGATCCGGTTCACCTGCTCGATCATGGCGGCGGCGACGTGGCCGGTCAGCGTCTCCTGCGGCCGGTGGGCGCTGGAGAACGGGATGAACGCCGTCGGCTCGTCGGCGTAGCGGTCGAGGAACTCGACGCGCGCCGTGCCCTGGGCGTCGATCACGTGCACGTCGGTGAGGTGCACGATGCTGGCGAGGCCCCGCCGGGCCGCTTCGCGGCCGGGCGCGGCGGTGGCCAGCTCCTCGCGGACCGCGAGAGGGGCGGGCGGCCCGGGCACGAGCCGGGCGTACCGACCGTCACGGTCGGCGACGATCGTGCCCTCGAGCGTCGTGCCGGCTGTGCTGGCGGCGGCGAGCCGAGCCGAGCGCCGGGCGCCGGCGGGCGCGGCGCCGGGGAGCCACAGCAGGCCAGTGGCGCCGGCGCCGGCCAGGAACCCCCGCCGGGTCAGGTCGGCCGTCAACCGCTCAACCGCGTGCGCAGCTTGGCCAGCCCGCCCTCGAGGGCCGAGCGGACCTCGGCCCGGCTGAGACCCAGCTCCCCGGGCAGCTGCCGCATGCTGCGCGCCGGTCGACCGTCGAGCCCGAAGTGCGAGGTGACGACCCGGCGCTCGAGGGGCTCGAGCTCGTCGAGGAGGTGCGGCTCGGCATGCAGCGCGACCAGGTCCTCGTCGATCTCCTCGCTCAGGTGCGGTGCCTCGTCCTCACCGCTGACCTCGGGATCGGGGTAGGGCCAGCCGTCCTCGGACGGCCAGCCGGCGTCGGTCACGGCACCTGTTTGCCACAGGGGTGCCGGGTCGTCAAGCGTCGCGCCGGCGGGCGTGATCGGCGACCACCCCGAGCAGGGCCTCGCCGTAGCGCTGGGCCTTGACGGGGCCGATGCCCGGCAGGTCGAGCAGCTCATCGCGGCTGGCGGGCAGCGCTCGTGCGAGCGCCGCGAGCGTGCTGTCGGGTAGCACCACGGAGGTCGGTACCCGAGCCGACCGGGCGGCGTTCGCCCGCCAGCGCCGCAACGCCTCGACGAGGCGGTGATCGGGTGTGGCGGCCCCACCGGCATCGCGCCCGGCGCAAGCCGCCAGCTCGCGACGCTGGGCGTCCAGGCGGGCCCGCCACGCCTCGCCGGTGTCGGCGGCGGGGCGATCGGCGGTCGCGGCGCCGGGTGCCTGCAGCAGCTCGAGCCAGGGCGACGGCTGCCGTTCGCTCACCCGTTCGCCGAAGGTCCGCTCGGCCGCCCACGAGCAGTGCAGCTCGCGCTCGGCCCGGGTGACGGCGACGTAGAGCAGCCGCCGCTCCTCGTCGACGGCGGCCGGGGTGCGGGCGTGGGCGATGGGCACGAAGCCCTGCTCGAGCCCCACGATGTGCACGACCGGCCACTCGAGGCCCTTGGCGGCGTGGAAGGTCGCCAGCTCGACGGCGTCCCTGGGGCCCTCGGGGGGATCGCGGCGCGTCGTGGCCGCGAGCCAGGCGAGGAACCCGCCGGTGGTCCCGGCGGGGTCGGCGGCCAGGAACTCCCGCCCGAGGCGGACGAGCTCGAGCAGCGACGCCGACCGTTGATCGGATGGCTCGTCTTCGCCGAGCACGGCCTCCACGTCCTCTGGCCGCGGCGTGCGGGCCGCCACGTCGAGATCGACGAGCGCGGGGTCGAGCGGCCGGCCGGGCGCGCGCCGGAGCTCGGCCAGCGCGGCCGCGACCTCGGGTCGGTCGAGGAAGGGTGTGGCGCCACGCACCCGGTACGGGACGGACGCCGCGCTGAGAGCCTCCTCGACGAGCGCGAGCTGGCCGTGGGTGCGGGCGAGCACGGCGAGGTGCGACCACGGCGTGCCGGGCCCGTGCCGGTCGCGTAGCGACCGCGCCACCGCACGGGCCTCGGCGTGGCCGTCGGGGTGGGCGCGTACGACCGGGGCCTGACCGCTCAGCCGGTGGGCGCGCAGGTGCGTGCCGGCGGGTCGGCCGGTGCCGGTGAGCACGGCGTGGGCGGCGGCGAGGATCTCAGGGGTCGAGCGGAAGCTGTCGACGAGCCGTACCGTCGTCGAACCGGGGTACCGCTGGGCGAACCCGGCGAGCAGCGTCGGGTCGGCGCCGTTCCATGCGTAGATGGCTTGATCGGGGTCGCCGACCACACAGAGGTCGGGGCGATCGCCCCGCCACGCCTCGAGCAGGCGGAACTGCGCGGGGTTGACGTCCTGGAACTCGTCCACGAAGAGGTGGCGGAACCGCCACCGCTGCCGCGCCGCGACGTCGCGGTCACCTTCGATGGCGGCGGCGCACTCGGCGAGCAGGTCGTCGAAGTCGAGCAGGCCCCGCCGTCGCTTCTCGTCCTCGTACCGCCGGAACACCGCAGCGAGCTGCTCGGGCGGCAGCGGCGGGCGCCGGCCGGCCGCCGCACCGGCCGCCGGGTAGTCGTCCGGGGTGACGAGCCGAGCTTTTGCCCACTCGATCTCGGCCGCCACCTCCGCGGGGTGGACAGCCTGGGGGCCGCCGGTGGGCAGCAGGCGAGCGAGCAGCCGGACCTTCCGTTCGAGCAGCTCGGGGGCGGCACGCCCGCGGTCGGCCCAGATGCGCCGGAGCTGGGCGTAGGCGACGGCGTGGAAGGTGCCGGCGACGACCTGGTCCCGGACCCCGAGCGCTGCCAGGCGGCGGCTGAGCTCGGCCGCCGCCCGCCGGGTGAAGGTGAGGGCGAGGACGTGGGGTGCATCTGCAGTCCCGGTGAGGACCCGGTGGGCGATCCGGTGCGTCAGCACCCGGGTCTTTCCGGAGCCCGGCCCGGCGAGGATGCACAGGGGCGCGCCCGTCGAGGTCACCGCCTCGCGCTGGCAGGCCGTCAGCCCCTCGAGCAGGCGTGCTTCGTCCATGCCCTCGAACGGTACCGGCGGGGTGTATCGGCGCCGGGGACCCGTCGCTATCCTCGCCCCGTGATCGACGTCGACCCCGTCCGCTTCGAGCAGCTGGTCGCGGACGCCCTCGACGGCATCCCCGCTGAGCTGGCCGAGCGCATGGAGAACGTCGCCGTGTTCGTCGAGGACCGCCCGCGCCAGCGCGGCCTGCTCGGGCTGTACCAGGGAGTCCCGCTCACCGAGCGCGACAGCGGCTACTCCGGCATGGTGATGCCTGACCGCATCACGATCTACCGGCTGCCCATCTGCGAGATCAGCCGCAGCGAGCAGGAGGTCGTCGACCAGGTGCGCATCACCGTCGTGCACGAGGTCGCCCACCACTTCGGCATCGACGACGAGCGCCTGCACGAGCTGGGGTGGGCGTGATGGCCCACCTCGCCGTGGTCGCGGTCGGTGCCGACCGGCCGGGGATCGTCGCTGCCGTCACCGGTGTGCTCGTGGAGTCGGGATGCAACCTCGAGGACACGTCCATGACGCTCCTCGGAGGGCACTTCGCCATGATGCTCGTCGTCGCCGCGCCCCTCGAGCTGACGCCCGAGCAGCTCGAGGAGGCCCTCGGCGATGTCGCCGCCGACCTGGGTCTCGTCGTGGCCGTGCGCCCGATCGGGGAGGAGGCCGCCGCCGGGTTCGAGGGCACCCGCTGGGGTGTCTCGGTGTACGGCGCCGACCGGCCGGGGATCGTGCACCGAGTCACCAGCCTGCTGGCGTCCCGGTCGGTGAACATCGTGGACCTGAGCACCAGGGTGATCGGCGACCCCGAACGACCGGTCTACGCCATGCTGCTCGAGGTCGTGCTGCCCGACGGGCTGGACCCGGGCCTGCTCGAGCGCGAGCTTGCCGGACTCCGCGACGAGCTCGGGGTCGAGTGCCACATGCACCGCGTCGACACCGACATCCTCTGACCACGTGATCCGCCCGGTCGTGCTCCTCCCCGAGGCCGTCCTGTCGCGGCCCGCGGCGCGGGTGGGCGAGATCGACGACGGCGCCCTCGCCCTGGCGGCTGACCTCGTCGACACCATGCGGGCCTACCCCCACTGCGTCGGGTTGGCCGCACCACAGATCGGGGTGGGCGTCCGGGCGTTCTCGCTCGACGTGACCGGGCACCCCAAGGCCCGCTCGTGCCACGGCGAGCTGGTGCTCTTCGACCCCGAGATCGTGCTGGCCGAGGGGCCCGTCGTCGGTCGCGAGGGGTGCATGAGCGTGCCCGACCTCACCGGGGACGTCGCCCGGGCCACCCGGGTCGTGGTGCGGGGGATGACCCCGGAAGGCGAGGAGCGGGTCCTCGAGTGCGACGCGTTCGAGGCCCGGGCCGTCCAGCACGAGATCGATCACCTGGACGGGCTGCTCTTCCTCGACCGAGTGGTGGCCGCCGACCGGGTGTTCCGCCGCCGCGTCTACCGCTGACCTCAGAAAAACGCCACCGGGCCGGCGAAGCCGGCCCGGTGGGTGAGCGGTTGGCACGCGGAACCGCTCAAACCATGTGCTGCGTGCCTTTGACCTGTCTGCGGGGAGATCAGACGACCTCGCGGTCGTAGTCCCGCACGATCCGCTCCTCGCGGGTGCCGAAGGGAGCGAAGCTGCTCCAGAACAGCAGCGAGAGCAGCATGCCGATCGCGCCGACGATCATCAGGATGACGCCGACGGTGGCGATGTCGATGCCCTGGACCTGGGCCTCCACCGCGAAGGCGAGGATGGCGCCGAGTGCCAGGAAGAAGATGCTGATGCCGATGCCCATCGTGGTTGTCACCTCCTGCAGGCTGCGCCTGCTGCGATCCGTCTGGGGGGACCGCCGTGTCACGACGAGGGGTACCCCCGCGCGCGGTGCGCGAAACCTGCGGGGCGTGCGTGCCGGCGTGCCCCGAGGCGTGCTCAGCGCTCGTCCCGGCGCGCACCCACAGCGGCGCGGACCGCCCACCCCGCCACCGCCGCACCGGGTTCGGCCAGGGCCACCACGCAGCCGCCGAACCCGCCCCCCATGAGACGGGCGCCGAGCACACCGGGCGTGGCCGTCAGCTGGTCGACGAGGGCGTCGAGCTCGGGTGTGGAGACCTCGGCGTCGTCGCGGAGGCTCACGTGGCTGGCGGTGAGCAGCGCGCCCGCCCGGGCGAGGTCCCCGGCGCGCAGCGCGGCGACGAAGTCCAGCACGCGGGCGCACTCGGTGATCACGTGGCGAGCCCGGCGAGCGAGCACACCGTCCTCCAGCGCCTCGGCATCGGCCACGGAGGCGGCCCGCAGCGGGCCGAGCGCCCGCTGGGCGGCTTCCGCCTGGGCGCGGCGCTCGGCGTAGCCGCTCGCCGCCAGGCGCCGCGGCTGCCCCGAATCCACCACCACGACGGCGAGGTCCTCGGGTAGCGGTACGGGCTCGACCTCGAGCGTCGCGCAGTCGATGAGGAGGGCGTGCCCCTCCACGCCGGCCGCGCTCGCCAGCTGGTCCATGACCCCGCACGGCACGCCCGAGGCCCGCTGCTCGGCGCGCTGGCACAGCAGCGCCAGGTCCGTCGCCGAGCCCGTGAAGCCCAGCGCCAGCGCCACCGCGACCTCGAGGGCGGCGCTCGACGACATGCCGCCGCCCACGGGGATGGTCGAGGTCACCCGCCCGTCGAACCCCCGCTCGGGCCGCAGCTCGGCGACGACCCCGGCCACGTACCGGGCCCAAGGGGGTTCGACGGCGGCCGGGTCGTCGATGTCGAGGGGAACCTCGGCGGGCTCGCTAGCCGACTCGGAGACCAGGCGCACCCATCCGCCGTCGGGCGCGCCCTCGACCGTGGTGGCGCGGTCAACCGCCATCGGCAGCACCAGCCCGCCGACGTAGTCGACGTGCTCGCCGATCAGGTTCACCCGCCCGGGGGCGACCGCCCGGACCGTCGTCACGGCCGGGCGTCCCGCAGCTGGCGCGCCGCGTGGGCGGGGTCGACCGGGTTGAAGTACACCCCCGAGCCGAGCTCGCCGGCGGCGACGAAACGGGGCGTGCCCGGCGCCCGGTGGTAGGGCGCGAGGTGCAGGTGCACGTGCGCCGCCGGCCACTCGCCGCCGTCGGTCGGGCGCTGGTGGAACCACAGCATGTACGGCATGGGCTCGGCGAACAGCGCGTCGAGCCGGGCGAGCACCTCGACGAGCACGGAGGCGAGGTCGCGATGGGTCGCTCGGGCGGCGGGGAGGTCGGGGAGGTGTTCGGCGGGCGCCACGCGGACCTCGTAGGGCCAGGCCGCCGCCGTGGGCACCCACGCCCGCCACGGGCCCGAGCGGGTCACGACCTGCTCGGCGGGCGGCTCGTCATCGCAGAGCCGGCAGGGCCCGTGGAGCTCGGCGAGCGGGTTCGGCGGCACCGCGCCGAAGGCGTAGATCTGGCCGTGAGGGTGGGGGATCGTGGCGCCGACCTCGGTGCCCCGGTTCTCGAACACGAGCACGTAGGCGACATCGGCTCGGGCCCCGAGCGCCGCGGTGCGCTCGGACCAGAGGCGCACGACCCGCTCGGCGCCGTCGACGCCGAGGCTCCAGAACGTGGCGTCGTGCTCCGGGGTGTACAGCACGATCTCGCACCGGCCGTCCGGCAGCGCCGGCCAGCGGTTCGGGAACCAGCGCGTCTGGTAGGGCTCGGGCGCCTCGAGGCCGCCCGGGCAGAACGGACAGTCGGTGCGGGGCAGGTTGGGACGCTTCTGCCGGCTCGCGGTCACGACGACACCCCGGCCCGTCAGCGGGTCGCGGCGGTGGTCCACGCCGGGCTCCGCCGCCGGCGGGCGCGCCTCAGCCGAGCACACCACGGGCTCCGGCGCGCAGCCCCTCGATGATGCGGCGGCACTCGCCCGCGGCGTCGTGGCCCATGGCGTCGCGGTCGGACCACGCGGCTCCCCGTTCCCGGTCGATGCCGTAGAGCCCGAAGCGGGGCTCGTAGCTGCCCCATTCGTAGTTGTCGGCGAGCGTCCAGTGGTAGTAGGCGCCGACCGGGGTGCCCGCATCGATGGCGGCCACGACCGCTGCGAGGTTCTCGCGCAGGTACCGGGGCCGGTCCCAGCCGTCGAGGCGCGGGTACGACCGCCCGGCGCGCACGCGGTTGCACATGCCGTTCTCGACCACCCAGACGTCGAGGCCGGGCTCGTGCGACCGGCGGCACCAGCGGGTGAGCCCCTCGGGGTCGGGCGGGTCGTCCCACAGCTGGCGGGCCGGCTCCCAGGCGCGGCCACCAGCCGTGCGGTGGCCGGGCAGGCGAAGGTGTCGCGAGGTGAGGGGGTCGTAGTAGTCGATCTGGGTCACGTCGACGGTGCAGTCGTGGGGGCTGGCGTACACCGCCGCAACCGTGCGGGGGAACGCCTGCTCGAGCGGTACGGCGCCGCGGGCGAGGCGGCGGACGGCGCCCTCGAGGCGCGTGCCGCCGGGGGGGATGCCGACGTCGGCGTGCCAGGCCCGCCGGCGCCGGACGAGCCACCGGCGCAGCCCGTGCCGGTCGACCCCGTGGCGGCGGGCGAGCAGCAGGTCCGTGCCAAGCCGGTCGAGCTCGTAGACCGAGAACGAGTACGGGTTGACCCCCACGACGCTGTCGGGCTGGCGCGCCTTGACGGCGTCGTAGGCGAGCACGTGCGCCGCGAGCAGGTTGTCGTAGGCGCGCACCACGTTGCCGGTGTGCAGGCGCTGGCCCGGTGGGAACGCCCCGAGGAAGAAGCTGGCCAGGGCGAGCACGTTGGGCTCGTTGACCGTCACCCACTGCCGGCAGCGGCCACCGAGGCGGTCGACGGCCAGCGCCGCCCACTCGGCGAAGCGCTCGGGCGAGCGCGGCGTCAGCCAGAAGTCCTCTCCCAGCCACCGCGGGTGCGTGAAGTGGTGCAGGCTCACGAGCGGCTCGAGCCCTCGGGCGCGGCACCCGTCGAGGATCTCGCCGTAGCGGGCGAAGGCGTCCTCGTCGATCGCGCCGGGCACGGGCTCGCAGCGGGCCCACTCGACCGACAGCCGGAAGGCGTCGCAGCCCGCGGCCACGGCCCGCTCGAGGTGGGCTTCGGCGTCGGACCAGAAGCGCACCGCCTCGCCCGAGGGCTCGACCCGGCCGGCGTCCTCCCAGCGCTTCCAGTTGTTGGCGGGCTGGCCGGGGCCGTTGTACCCGCCCTCGGTCTGGAACCCGGCGGTGGCCACACCGAACCGGAAGCCCTCCGGCAAGCGGAACGGGGTGTCGTCGGCGGCAGCCACCATCGGCGGGACAGCATGGCACGGCGGCGACGCCGCGCATCCGCCCCCCTAAGCGTTCTGTGAGGATCTTCTGCTGCTATGCCGTAGAAGATCCTCACAGAAGTGACCCTGGGGGGCGGGCCTGGGCCGGTCAGGTGAGGCCGAGGGCGGCGGCGAGGCGGTCGACGGCGTCGAGGTCCCACGGTGCCCGCAGGGCAATGTTGACCTGGTCGGCGCCGGCGTCGACGTAGGTGCCGATGCGGTCGAGGACCTCCTGGTCGCTGCCGCCGAGCACGCCGGGGCGCACGTACTCCGCCAGGCCCCCGAACTGGGCGCGCAGGTCGTCCTCGGTCCAGGCGAGCCCGAGGTTCACCGCGCAGCGGACCTCGCCCGGGTCGCGGCCGGCGTCCTCGCAGTGGCGGTGCAGCACCGAGCGCTTGTGGGCGAACACCTCGGGCGGCACGAACGGCACGTTCCAGCCGTCGGCGAACCGGGCGGCGATGCGCAGCGTGCGCTTCTCGCCGCCACCTCCGATCCACACCGGCAGGGCGTCCTGCACCGGACGGGGTTCGTTGCGGGCGTCGGTCAGCGTGAACCAATCGCCGGTGAAGTCGGTGGTCTCGTTCCGCAGGAGGCCGCGCACGCAGGCGGCGGCCTCCTCGAGCTGGTCCATCCGGGTCCTGACCGGCGGGAACTCGATGCCGTAGGCGTCGTACTCGACCTGGCTCCAGCCCGCGCCGAGCCCGATGGCGGCCCGCCCGCCCGACAGGTGGTCGATCGTGGTGATGGCGTTCGCCAGCACGGCGGGGTGGCGATAGCCCACCGAGTAGACGAGGCACCCGCACGTGACCCGCTTGGTCTCGCACGCCAGGGCGGCGTGGGCGGCCACGGCCTCGAAGCACTGGGCGCCCTCGTCCAGCGTGGCGGCGTAGAAGTGGTCCCACACCGAGATCCAGCCGAACCCCAGGTCTTCGATGCGCCGCCACACCGAGCGCAGCTCGTTGATCGTCGTGTTCTGAAGCCCGACGTGGGCCCCGTAGATCGTCATGCCGGCAACCGTAGGCTCGGGCTCGGGCCGGCGCAGGCGAGCGGAGCAGGGGCTGCGATCACGGTGCCCTACTGTTCGGGCGTGGCGCGATCGATGGTCGTGGTGCTGATGGTCGCCGCGCTCGTCGGGTCGGGGCCCACGGCTGCGGCGTCGCCACAGGCGTACGCGCCGTTGGATGCGCCCGGACCGGAGCTGAGCGTCCCGGTGGCCGCGCTCCACGCGGCGCTCACGTGCGACCGTCCGACCATGAGCGGAGTCGAGCGCAACCCGGTGCTGCTGGTCCACGGGACGAACCTGACCGCCGAGGGCAACTTCTCGTGGAACTACGCGCGGGACTTCGCGGCCCGGGGCTGGGCCCACTGCCTGCTCGACCTGCCCGGGTACGGCCTCGAGGACATCCAGGTGGCGGGCGAGTACGTCGTGTACGCCCTGCGGCGCCTGGCTGCGGAGTCCGGCCGGCGCGTCGACGTCGTCGGCTACAGCCAGGGCGGCATGCTGCCCCGGTGGGCGCTGCGCTTCTGGCCCGACACCCGGGCGCTTGTCGAGAACCTGGTCGGCCTCGCGCCGTCCAACCACGGTACGGTGCTCGCCCACGTGACCTGCTCGGGTGACTGCCATCCCGCCCACCACCAGCAGGCGGCATCGGCTCGCTTCATCGAGGCGCTCAACAGCGGGACCGAGACGTTCGCCGGCATCGACTACACCGTCGTGTACACCCGCTACGACGAGATCGTGGTGCCCAACCTCGACGACAGCGGGGCGTCCTCGCTGCGCACGGGCGACGGGACCATTGCCAACATCGCCCTGCAGGACGTGTGCCCCACCAACACCGCCGAGCACCTCGCCATCGGCAGCTACGACGCCGTCGCGCACGCGCTCGTGGTCGACGCCCTCACCCACGCCGGCCCGGCCGATCCTGCTCGCATCGACCTCGCCACCTGCGCCACGCCCTTCCAGCCCGGCGTCGACCCCGCGACGTTCGCGGTCGACTACGCCCGCTACCTCGCCGTCATCGCCGAGTCGTGGGACGCCGTCGAGCAGATCCCCGAGGAGCCACCCCTGGCCTGCTACGTCACGGCATCCTGTGTCGCTGGGTCGCCGGTGACCGAGGGCGCCGGCGACCACGCTGCCGGACCGCAGGGGCCTCAGCCCATCGGCCAGCTGCCCGCGACAGGGTGGCGGGGAGCTGCGACCACCACCGCACTCGCGCTCGGCCTGCTCGGTCTCGCGCTCCTCCCTGCCGGGCGGGGCCGTCGCCGGTCCTCCCCCGGCGGCATGAGGCACAGGCACCCCAGCGAAGTTGACCGGACGGTCAAGTAGCGACCACGATCGGGAGATGCCGCTCGCGCCGGTCAACGACGGGATCGAGGTCTTCTACGAGGAGCTCGGGTCGGGTGACGACCCGCCGCTCCTCCTGGTCATGGGTCTGGGCGCCCAGATGCTGTCGTGGGACACCGAGCTGTGCGAGCTGCTGGTGTCACGGGGCTTCCGGGTGATCCGCTTCGACAACCGCGACGTGGGGCTGTCCACCAAGCTCGACGACCAGACCGTCGACTTCGCCGCCACGTTCGCCGCGCTGCTCAAGGGCCAGCAGGTCGAGGTTCCCTACCTGCTGTCGGACATGGCGGACGACGCCGTCGGCCTGCTCGACCACCTCGGCATCGGGGCGGCCCACATCGTCGGCGCGTCGATGGGCGGCATGATCGTGCAGACCATGGCCATCGAGCACCCCGAGCGCGTGCTGAGCATGACGTCGATCATGTCGACCACCGGCGCCACCGACGTCGGCCAGCCCGGTCAGGAAGCCATGCGGGTGCTGCTCCAGCGGCCGCCCGCCGACCGCGAGGGCGCGATCGAGCACAGCGTCGAGGTCAGCCGCCTGCTGCACGGCCCGTCCTTCCCCTTCGACGAGGACCGGGCCCGGCGCAAGGCCGCCGAGGCGTACGACCGCTCGTTCTACCCCGAAGGCGTGAGCCGCCAGCTTCTGGCGATCGTCGCCTCCGGCGACCGGACGGCCGCCCTGCGCGGGCTCGACGTCCCGACCCTCGTGATCCACGGAGACCACGACCCGCTGGTCACGTACTCGGGGGGCCAGGCCACCGCCGCGGCCATCCCCGGCGCCGAGTTGCTGACCATCGAGGAGATGGGCCACTCCATCCCCGAGGAGACCTGGCCGCAGATCGTGGATGCCATCGCCCGGCTCGTCGAGCGGGCGAACGCCCGCGCCTGACAACGAGACACCGAGGAGGAGACGCCATGGGCCCGCTCGCGGGGATCAAGGTCATCGAGATCGCCGGGATCGGTCCCGGCCCGTTCGCCGCCATGATGCTGGCCGACATGGGGGCCGAGGTCCTCCGGGTCGACCGTGCCCAGGCCGTGGTCGGCGGCGACGCCGGCAACCCGCCGCTCGACCTGCTCAACCGCGGGCGCCGCTCGATCGGCGTCGACCTCAAGCAACCCGACGGCGTCGAGACCGTGCTGCGCCTGGTCGAGGGCGCCGACGCCCTCATCGAGGGGTTCCGGCCCGGCGTGGCCGAGCGCCTGGGCATCGGGCCCGACGCTTGCCGGGAGCGCAACCCCCGCCTCGTGTACGGGCGCATGACCGGCTGGGGCCAGGAGGGTCCGTACGCCCCGACCGCCGGGCACGACATCAACTACATCGCGCTCGCCGGTGCCCTGCACCCGATCGGGCGGCGGGGCGAGGCGCCGGTGCCGCCGCTCAACCTGGTCGGCGACTTCGGCGGTGGCGGTTTGCTGCTGGCCTTCGGCGTCGCCTGCGCCCTGCTCGAGCGGGAGCGGTCGGGTGAGGGGCAGGTCATCGACGCGGCCATGGTCGACGGCGCCGCCGTGCTCACCACGATGTTCTACGGCTTGAAAGCCATGGGCTTCTGGACCACCGAGCGGGGCACGAACCTGCTCGACACCGGCGCCCACTTCTACGACGTGTACGAATGCGCCGACGGCGAGTACGTGTCGATCGGCTCGATCGAGCCCCAGTTCTACGCCGAGCTCCTGCGGCTCTCGGGTCTCGAGGGCGAGGACCTGCCCCACCAGATGGACCGGGGCCAGTGGCCGGCGCTGAAGGAGCGGTTCGCTCAGGTGTTCCGCCAGAAGACCAGGGCCGAGTGGTGCGAGATCATGGAGGGGAGCGACGTGTGCTTCGCGCCCGTGCTGTCGCTCGACGAGGCCCATCAGCACCCCCACAACCGGCACCGCCAGACCTTCGTGGAGGTGGCCGGCGTCACCCAGCCCGCGCCCGCGCCCCGGTTCAGCCGCACCGAGCCCGAGATCGCCCGCCCGCCGGCGCACCCCGGCCAGCACACCGACGAGGCCCTGGCCGACTGGGGGTTCGCCGCCGACGAGATCGCCAAGCTGCGCGAGGCCGGCGCCATCCGCTGACCGGTCGACGTCGCTTTGCGCGGTCTGGCGGACGGTGCGGTGCCCAGTGGGCCGCGCCGTAGGATCGCCGGGTGCCGCGCACGCTCCTCTGCTTCCACGCCCACCCCGACGACGAGTGCATCGCCACGGCCGGGGTCATGGCCCGCGCCGCCGACGCCGGGCACCGGGTGGTCCTGGTCGTGGCGACGCGGGGCGAGCACGGCGAGGTCCAGCCCGGGGTGCTGGATCCCGGCGAGACCCTCGCTGACCGGCGGGTCCAGGAGCTGCACCGCTCGGCCGAGATCCTGGGCGTCGCCCGGGTCGCGCTCCTCGGCTACGTCGACTCGGGGATGATGGGCGCGCCCACCAACGAGGCGCCGGGCTCGTTCTGGACCGCTGACGTCGACGAGGCCGCGCGCCGGCTCGCAGCGATCCTCGAGGAAGAGCGGGCGGACGTGCTCACGACCTACGACGAGCACGGCAACTACGGCCACCCCGACCACATCCAGGTGCACCGGGTGGGGCAGCGGGCCGCCGAGCTGGCACGGGTTCCCCGCGTGTACCAGGCGACGATGAACCGCGACCACGTCCTGCGGAACATGGCGCGCGCCCGGGCGCAGGACGTCGAGGGTCCCGAGCCCGAGGTCGACGTCACGACGCTGGGGGTGCCCGAAGCGGCGATCACCACGGCGGTCGACGTGCGTCCGTGGCTCGACCGCAAGCGGGCCTCGATGCGGGCGCATGCCAGCCAGATCGCCGAGTCCTCGTTCTTCCTGACGCTCCCCGACGAGGCGTTCGCCGAGGCGTTCGGCACCGAGTGGTTCGTGCGCGAGGGCGCACCCCCGCGACCGCCCGGCGCCTGGGAGCGCGACCTGTTCGAAGGCCTCGACGGCGAGGAGGGACGGTGAGCCTGGCGCTGCCCGAGCCCTGGACGCACACCGGGTACGCCCAGCGCCTGCACTTCGGCGCCGGTGCGCTGAACCGCATCGCCGAGGTGCTCCGCGAGACGCCCGGGCGCACGTGGATGCTGGTGTCGACCGCGGGCCGCCTCGCCTCCGACGACGGGCAGCGCCTCGTCGGGTTGCTCGGCCGGTTCCTCGCCGTGACCTTCGACGGCGTGCGGTCCCACGTGCCCGCCGACGCCGTGCAGGCCGCGGTCATGGCCGCCCGGCGGGACGCCGTCGACGGCGTCGTCTCCTTCGGTGGCGGTTCCTGCGCGGACCTGGCCAAGGCCGTGTGCTTCTTCGTCGAGCAGCAGTCGGGCGCGCCCGGAGCGTCCTACGTCGACCGGCCGGCGGTGGCCCACGTGGCCGTGCCCACGGCCTACTCGGGGGCCGAGGCGACCCCGTTCTTCGGGATGACCGACCCCGCGGCGCGCCGCAAGCAGGGGGCCGGCGGGCCGACCATCGCCCCCATCGCCGTCGTGTACGACCCCGAGGTCACGCTCGGCACGCCCGCCCGGATCAGCGCCGAGACCGGCATGAACGCCCTCGCCCACGGCATCGAGATCGCCTACTCGCCCCGTCGCACCCCCGAGGCCGAGGCGGTGGCGCTGGCCTGCGTCGAGCGGGTCGCCGACGCCCTGCCCCGGGTGGTCGACGACCCCAGCGACCTGGCCGCGCGCGCCGACATGCTCGCCGCCGCCGCCCTCGGCGGCAGGTGCCTCCAGAACGGCAGCATGGGCGCCCACCACGGCCTCGCCCAGCAGCTCGGCGGCCGGACGGGGATGCCCCACGGGCTGGCCAACGCCGTGCTCCTGGCCCACGTGATGCGGTTCAACGCCGAGGCCGTGCCCGGCCCGATGCACCGCATCGGCGTTGCGCTCGGCGACCCCGACGACGCGCCCGGCGCCGTCGCCCGGCTCGTGGAGCGGCTGGGCCTGCCCACGCGCCTGTCCGAGTGCGGCGTAACCGACGACGACCTCGACGCCGTGGCCCGCATGGCCCCCGGGAGCCCCAGCGTGCAGGCCAACCCCCGCCCGGTCGGCGAGGCCGACGCCCGTGCCATCCTCGCCGATGCCTCCTGAGGTCGCGGGCCCACCCGGCTACCCACCGGCGGAGCGCCTGGATCTGGTCGAGGACATCCACGGCCACCGGGTCGCCGACCCCTACCGGTGGCTGGAGGACCCTGACGACCCCCGCACGGTCGCCTGGTCGGCCGCCCAGGACGAGCTCTGGCGGGCCCACGCCGAGCGCCTGTCCGGGCGGGGCGCGTTCCTCGCCCGCCTGCGAGCGTCGACGCCGGGCTTCGTCGGGCCGCCCGTCGTCCGGGGCGACCGGGTGTTCCTCACCCGGCGCGAGCCTGACCAGGAGCACCCGGTCCTGTACGTGCGGGAGGCCGGCGGCACCGAGCGGGCGCTGCTCGACCCCATGGTGATCGACCCGTCGGGGATCACCACCCTCGACGCCTGGTCCCCGTCGAAGGACGGCCGGCTCCTCGCCTACCAGCTGTCGGAGGGCGGCGACGAGGAGAGCGTGCTGCGGGTGCTGGACGTCGCGACCGGCGAGGTCGTGGACGGGCCGATCGAGCGGGTCCGCTACTCGCCGGTGGCGTGGTCGGCGGACGGCTCGGCCTTCTACTACGCGCGCCGCCTGCCCCCCGAGTCCGTGCCTGCGGGCGAGGAGCCGTACCACCGGCGGGTGTGGCGCCACCGGCTCGGCACGGACGCCGAGGACGACGTCGAGGTGTTCGGAGCGGGCCGCGACCTGCGCACCTACTACGACGTGCGCACCTCCGTCGACGGTCGCTGGCTCGTCGTGTCCGCCTCGATCGGCACGGAGCCCCGGACCGACGTGTACCTCGCCGACCTCGAGGCCGGCGACCCGGACGCGCCCGTGCTGCGGCCGGTGATCGAGGGCGTCGACGCCATCGCCCACGTGTGGGTCCACCCCGATGGCCGGCTCTACGTGCACACCAACCTCGACGCCCCCCGCTGGCGGCTGGCCGTGACGAGCCCGACCCGGCCGGGACCGGACTCCTGGCGTGACCTGCTGCCCGAGGACCCGGATGGCGCCGTCCTCGACGGCGTGGCCGTGACCGACCACGTCGTGGTGGCGGCGCGCACCCGCGACGTGGTCGCCGAGGTGACCCGGCACGACAAGATGACCGGCGCGCCCGACGGCGAGATCCCGCTGCCCGGCATGGGAACGGTCGCCCTCGTCGCCCGCCCCGAGGGTGGCGACCGGGTGTGGCTCGCCTACGGCGACTACCTGACGCCGGGCGTGGTGCTCGAGCACGACGTCGTGACGGGGGAGACCCGGGAGTGGGCGCGGGCGCCCGGCGCCCCCGACCTGCGGGGGGTGGCCGTGCACCGCGCCTTCGTCACCTCGACCGACGGGGTGCGCGTCCCCGCGTTCGTCGTGGCGCGGGGCGAGGTGCCACCAGCCGCGCCCCGGCCCACCATCCTGTACGGCTACGGAGGGTTCGACATCGCCCTGAGCCCGGCGTACTCGGCGGGCATCGCCGCCTGGGTCGAGGCCGGCGGGGTGTACGTGGTCGCCAACCTGCGGGGTGGGTCGGAGTACGGCGAGGCCTGGCACCGCGCCGGCATGCGCGAGCGCAAGCAGCAGGTGTTCGACGACTTCGCCGCCGTGGCCGGGTGGCTCGTGGACGAGGGGTGGACCACTCCGGACCGGCTGGGCATCTCGGGAGGCAGCAACGGCGGGCTGCTCGTGGGCGCGGCGCTCACCCAATGGCCCGATCGATTCCGGTCCGTCGTGTGCAGCGCCCCGCTGCTCGACATGGTCCGCTACGAGCGCTTCGGCCTGGGCGCCACCTGGAGCGACGAGTACGGCACGGCCGGCGACCCCACCGAGCTCGGCTGGCTGCTCGGCTACTCGCCGTACCACCGGGTGCGGGCGGGCGTGGCCTATCCCGCTGTGCTGTTCACCGTGTTCGAGTCCGACACCCGCGTCGACCCGCTGCACGCCCGCAAGCTGTGCGCCGCCCTGCAGTGGGCCACCAGCGCGGACCCCGCCGAGCGACCCATCCTGCTGCGGCGGGAGACCGACGTGGGCCACGGCCAGCGCAGCGTCTCTCGCACCCTCGAGCTGCAGGCCGACACCGCCGCCTTCCATGCCCACCACCTGGGACTGGCGCCACCGGGCTGAGCCTCGACACCGCCGGCGGTGGCTGCATCCCGGCGCCGTGGTGCATCGGTGACGGTCAGCCGCGAGGAGGTGGCACGTCGAAGCCGGTGGGCTCGTAGCGCACGTACGCCGACCAGAAGATCCAGCTGTCGAGGCCCAGGTCGTACACGGCGCGGATCTGGTCCTGGTACTCCTGGGCGCCGTAGCGGTGACCCAGCGAGAACGCCTGGAGCCACGGGGTGATGACGGTGCCGGTGCCCTCGACCTTCTCCTGGAAGTCGGCGACCGAGCGCTTGACCATCTCGTAGGGCATGCGCGGCGGATCGGCCACGCCGTACTCGCCCCGGACCCACAGCGACGGGTAGACCATCGGGGCGATCACGTCGGTGTAGCGGGCGATCTGGGGGATGTCCTGACCGACGGGGTCGGGCCGGTCGGCGGCGATGCCGAACACCGCTGCGCCGTGGAGGACGCCCTCGGCCCGGATCAGGGGATACGCCTCGGCCAGGAACTGCACGATGCTGCGCTTCGGTTCGGTGCGCAGGCCCGGGATGACCATGCGGTCGAGGGCACCCTCGGGCCGGCGGATGTAGTCCCACATGATCTCGTCGACACCGGCTCGGGCCGCCTCGAGGGCGATGGCGAGGTTGTAGCGGCGCACCTCGGGGTGGGCGAAGTTGGTGAACCCGCCGTAGACCGGCAGAGGTTGACCGTCGGTGTCCTGGATCACCCAGTCGTGGTCGCCCCGCTCCCAGGCCGCCCGGGCGAGGACCGGGTCCCGGAAGGCCACGACCCGTCCGATGACGCGCACGCCGCGGGCGTGGAGCTCGGCGACTGCGTCCTCGAGGTCGAACAGGTTGTGGGTCGCGCCGATCTCGTTGGCCAGCGCGACCCGGGTGCGGTGGCCGAGCTCGCCGCTCTCGTCCTTGATCGACAGCTCGACGGTGTCGATGCGCCCGGCGTCGATGAGCTCGAAGATCGCGGTCCGCAGGCCGTCGTGGTTCCAGGCCGCGGCGGACACGTGCACGCCCCGCCCGCCCGGGTGCTCGACGGGTACGAAGACGTCCTGCGTCGCCCGGTTCCCGGCGGGGTCGACGGCCACGATCCGCACCGGTCCTGCGGGCGGGCGGTCGTAGGCGAGCTCGAAGCGGCCCTCCTCGTCGACCTCGACCGGCGCGTTGTCCACCCGCACCCGGACGTCCGGATCGACCTGGCCGGCGATCGTCACGGGCGCGTCGATGGGCACGGGGTCGAGCAGCACCGGGACGCGGATGTCGGGCGGGTCGTTGCGCACGGCGAAGCGCACCTCGGCGACCGCCGACCCGAACAGGGCGCGGGGGACGACGAGCCGCAGCACGTGCTCGCCGTCCTCCAGCGGCCAGTCCGACTCGGGCATCCAGCGCAGGGCCCCCTCGAGGCGCTCGGCGGGATCGACGGGCAGCCCGTTCAGGGTCAGCTCGGCCTGGCGGAGGACGTGGTCCTCGACGTCGGCGCGCAGCACGACGTCGAGGTTCGCTGCCTGCTCGGCGGTCAGCAGGGCGCCGTCGGCCACCCCCTGGATCGACAGCTCCACGCGGTTCGCCCCGTAGGCCAGCATCCCCAGGTAGCCCAGCAGCACCACCCACAGGGCGATGACGCCGAGCAGGAACACGTCGGGACCCTTGCGGGGTGCGAGGGGGCGTCGCCGGCGACCCAGCGACCGCGGGAAGCGAGGCGTGGACCGCCCGCCGCCGGGATCGATGAGGATCGGCGGCCGGTAGCCGGGGAGGGGGTCCCGCCGCCGCCCACGGAACCGTGAGCGCCGGCCGGCTCCCGCTCCGGGGATGTCACGCAGCGAGGTCGGCATGGTCCACAGAGCCCGTGGTCGGGCCCATCCATGACAGCAGAACCAGGCATCGGGCACCAACCCCGGCGCCCGCGCCGGGCGCCGGGAGGCTCGTCGCTAGGCTGCGCGGCCGGCTGTCCGGTCGAGGAGGTGGCTCAGCTGCTGCGGGAGCTCCACGTGGCCTCCGCGTGGGTCGTCGTCATCGGCAACGGCGTGGCCGGCCTCTGGGCGCTCGGCGCGCACTGGCTCGTCGCGCTGCGGGTGCGGGCCCTGTGGTGGTTCGTCGCCGCCGTGCAGGTGGCGGTCTTCGTGCAGGTCGCCTTCGGGGTGGCGATGGTCGCGGGGGAGGAGGTCGAGGTCGACTCGCTCCACATGTTCTACGGGTTCCTGGCCATCGTGGCGGTCGGCATCATGTACTCGTACCGCGACCAGCTCCGCCACCGGTTGTACCTGCTCTACGGGCTGGGAGGCCTGTTCCTGATGGGGCTGCTCATCCGGGCGATGGCCCTCTGAGGCCCGCAATCGTCGCTCAGAGGTGCACCACGGGGCAGGTGAGGGTCCGGGTGATGCCGTCGATCATCTGCACCCGGCTCACCACCATCTTGCCGAGCTCGTCGACCGACTCGGACTCGGCGCGGGCGATCACGTCGTAGGGCCCGGTGACGTCCTCGGCCGAGACCACGCCGCTGATCTCCCCCACCTCCTGGGCCACCTGGGCGGCCTTGCCCACCTCGGTCTGGATCAGGATGTACGCGCTGACTGCCACTGCACCCTCCTTGGGACTCCTCGGGCCCGCATGGTAGGCGCGCGGGACGCTGTCGTGATCCGGCACGGATGGCCACCGCGCTCGGCTACGGTGACGTGCCCGTCAGCCACACAGAGGAGGATGGCGACCATGCGCGCAGCGCTGATGGAGGCGCCTAACAAGGACCTGGTGGTCGTCGACGACGTCGAGCTCGAGGCGCCGCGCGAGGGCGAGGTGCAGGTGCGGCTCGCCCACTGCGGCGTTTGCCACTCCGACCTGCACTTCCTCGACGGGTCGCTGCCCGCCGCCGTGCCGTCGATCCTCGGTCACGAGGCCGGCGGCGTGGTCGAGGAGGTCGGCCCCGGTGTCACCTCGCTGGCACCGGGCGACAAGGTGATCCTCACGCTGCGCCCGCCGTGCGGCCGCTGCTACTTCTGCATCCGCCAGAACCACTCCATCTGCCCGGCGTACGCCAACATGGCGGGGACCCTCCCCGACGGCGGCACCCGCCTCGCCCACGACGGCCGCACCGTCTTTCGGGCCGGGGTCTTCCTCGCCGCCTTCGCCGAGCGCACCGTCATCCCCGCAACCGGCGCCGTCAAGGTCCCCGAGGACACGCCCCTCGACGTCGCGTCGGTCATCGGGTGCGCCGTGCAGACCGGCGTGGGCGCGGTCCTCAACACCGCGGCGGTCGAGCCCGGGGCCACCGTGCTGATCATCGGCCTCGGCGGGATCGGCATCTCCATCGCCCAGGGCGCCCGCATCGCCGGGGCGGCGCGGGTGGTCGGCGTCGACCCCGTACCGGCTCGGCGGGAGCAGGCGGCCCGGTTCGGCGTCACCGACACGCTGGATCCCGGCGAGGGTGACATCACCGGTCCCGCGTTCGACCTCACCGACGGGATCGGCTTCGACTACGCCTTCGACGCCGTGGGGCACGCCGAGCTCGCCCAGACCTGCGTGAACGTGGTGCGCCCGCACGGCACGGCCGTGATGGTCGGCGTCCCCAAGCTCGACCAGCAGGTGACCGTCCACGCCGCCATGTTCGCCATGTCCGAGAAGCGCCTGCTCGGCTGCTTCCTGGGCTCGTCCAACCCGCACCGCGAGTTCCCCCGCCTGCTGTCGCTGTGGCGGGCCGGACGTCTCGACCTCGACGGCATGGTCACCGCCCGCCGGCCGCTGGAGGACATCAACGCCGCCTTCGCCGACATGAAGGACGGCAAGGGGCTGCGAACCGTCATCGACTGCGCCTGACCGGCCCCACCCGGGCCGGGAAGCGCCCCCCGAGGCACGTCCGGCCCGGGTGGTGGGTACCGTGACCGGGTGACCGACCGGCCGCCCGACGCACCCCTCCGCCCCGCCCCGGCCACCAGGGAGGCCGCCGAGCTCGAACGCCTCCTCTACGAGGTGAAGAAGGTCATCGTCGGCCAGGACCGGCTGGTCGACCGGGTCGTGGTGTGCCTCCTGGCGCGGGGCCACTGCCTGATCGAGGGCGTGCCGGGCCTGGCCAAGACCCTCGCCGTTCAGACCATGGCCCGGGCGATCGGCGGCACCTTCGTGCGCCTCCAGTTCACGCCCGACCTCATCCCGGCCGACATCGTGGGCACGAGGATCTACCGGCCGTCGACCGAGCGGTTCGACGTCGAGCTGGGCCCGGTGTTCGCCAACCTCGTCCTCGCCGACGAGGTGAACCGGGCGCCGGCGAAGGTGCAGTCGGCCCTGCTCGAGGTGATGGCCGAGCAGCACGTCTCGATCGGCGGGCGGACCTACGAGGTGCCCAAGCCGTTCCTGGTGCTCGCCACCCAGAACCCCATCGAGTCCGAGGGCGTGTACCCGCTGCCCGAGGCCCAGCGGGACCGCTTCCTCATGAAGATCGTGGTGGGGTACCCGACCCAGCGCGAGGAGATCGAGATCGTGCGGCGGATGGGCGTCGACCCGCCCGCCGCCGGCCAGGTGCTCGCCAGCGACGACCTGCTCCGCCTCCAGGCGGCCGCCGACGCCGTGTACGTCGACGCCGGTGTCGTCGACTACGCCGTGCGCCTCGTGCTGGCCACCCGGGAGCCGCAGGAGCACGGCCTCGCCGAGCTCGCCCCCTACCTCGCCTACGGCGCCAGCCCGCGGGCGAGCCTGGGCCTGGTGGCCGCGGCCCGGGCCCTCGCCCTGCTGCGCGGGCGCGACTACGCCGTGCCCCAGGACGTGTTCGACGTGGCCTTCGAGGTGCTGCGCCACCGCCTCGTGCTCTCCTACGAGGCGCTCGCCGAGGGCGTGCCCACCGACGAGGTCATCGCCCGGGTCGTGTCGGTCGTCCCCGCCCCCCACGTCGAGCCCCGCCACACGGACGCCGCCGGGGCGGACGGCCACCCCCACCCACCTGTCGAGGGCGCCGGGTGAGCCTGCTCCCCCCGCTCGCCGGCCGGCCGCCCGAGGTGGTGCTGCGCTCGCTCGAGCTGACCATCACGCGCCGCCTCGACGGTCTGCTCCACGGCCAGCACCAGGGCCTGCTGCCCGGCTCGGGGACCGAGGCGGGTGAAGCCCGGGTCTACCGGGCCGGGGACGACGTGCGCCTGATCGACTGGAACGTCACCGCCCGGGTGCAGGAGCCCCACGTGCGGATGCCCGTGGCCGACCGCGAGCTCGAGACGTGGATCCTCGCCGACCTGTCGGCGTCGCTCGAGTTCGGGACCGCCGCCTGCGCCAAGCGCGACCTGGCGGTGGCGGCCGTCGCGGCCGTGGGGTTCCTGACCGCGCACGCCGGCAACCGGACGGGGGCGGTGCTGGCGCGTGGCGAGACGTCGTGGACGGTCCCTGCCGGCAGCGGGCGGGACCACGTGCTGGCGCTGGTGCACCGCACGCTGACCACGCCGCAGGGCGACGGCACCGGTCCGACCGACCTGGCGGCGGCCATCGCGGACGTGGGCCGGCTGGCGCGCCGGCGGGGCCTGGTCGTGGTCGTGTCGGACTTCCTCGCCGAACCGGGTTGGGAGGGTCCGCTTCGGGCGCTCGCCGCCCGTCACGACGTCCTGGCCGTCGAGGTCGTCGATCCCCGCGAGCTCGACCTGCCCGACGTCGGTCACCTGACGGTCGTCGATCCCGAGACCGGCCAGACGATGGACGTCCCGACCGGCAGCCGCCGGTTCCGGGCACGCTACGCGGCGGCCGCCGCCGAGCAGCGCGCGGCCATCGCCCGGGCGGTGCGCGCCGCCGGCGCCGACCACCTCGTGCTGCGCACCGACCGGGACTGGCTGTTCGACGTCGTCCGCTTCGTCGGCCGACGCCGCCGGCGCCGGGCGGGTGCCCCACGGCCGGTCGAACGGGGCGGCCCGTGAGGTTCGCCGCGCCGGCGTGGCTCTGGCTGCTCGCCGTCGTCTACGCCCTCGGCGTCGCCTACCTGGTGGTGTCGTTGTGGGGGCGGCGCCGCTACGCCGTGCGATTCACGAACCTGGCCCTCCTGGGCGTCGTCGCGCCCCGCCGGCCGGGTTGGCGCCGGCACGTGCCGGCGGTGCTGCTGCTGCTCTCGCTCGCCAGCTCGTCGGTCGCCATGGCCCGTCCCCACCGCATGACCGACGTGCCGGTCGAGCGGGCGAGCGTCGTGATGGCGCTCGACGTGTCGCTCTCGATGATGGCCGACGACGTCGAGCCCACCCGGATCGACGCCGCCCGAGCCGCCGCCCACGTTTTCGTCGACACCGTGCCCGACGACGTCAACCTCGGACTGGTGGCCTTCGCCGGCACGGCCCAGATCCTGGTGCCTCCCACGGGTGACCGCGTCGCCGTGCGGCGGGCCATCGACGGCCTGCGGCTGGCGGAGGCCACCGCCATCGGCGACGCCATCATGGCGTCGCTGGCCGCCCTCGAGATGGCGCCGGGCGGTACCGGCACCGCCGAGCCGCCTCCCGGCCACATCGTGCTGATGTCGGACGGCGAGACCAACACGGGCACCCCGAACGACGTCGCCGCCGCCCGGGCGGCGGAGGCCGGCGTGGGCGTCTCCACGATCGCCTTCGGCACGGACCACGGGGTCATCGAGTACGCCGGCCAGGTCTTCGACGTGCCCGTCAACGAGGAGGCGCTGGAGCTGATCGCGGCGACGACGGGCGGCCTGCACTTCCGGGCGGTGACGGCCGAGCAGCTGGCGGACATCTACGCCCAGCTGGGCAGCGCCCTGGGCCAAGAAGAGGAGCTCCGGGAGATCACGACGCTCTTCGTGGGCCTCGCCGTGCTCTTCGGCCTGGCGGCGGCGGCCGGCTCGCTGGTCTGGTTCGCCCGGCTGCCCTGACGGCGGCTCGACGCCCGCCGGAGCGCGACGGTCCCCGCCGCGCGGGCGGGGACCGTCGCGGTGCTCGGGGGGGTCCTAGGCCTTCTCGTGGCTGGTCGCCTCGATGGCCTCCTTGCCCTCGTGGTGGCTGATCGACACCTTGCGGGGCTTGGCGGCATCGGCCACCGGGATGCTCACGTAGAGCACACCGTCGTGGTAGTCGGCCTCGATGCGCTCGGTGTCGAGGTTGTCGCCCAGGAACACCCGGCGGGTGAACGTGCCCGCGGGGCGCTCGCGCACCAGCAGCTCGTCGCCCTCGTCGAGGTGGAACTCGCGCTGGGCCGTGAGCGTGAGCTGGTTGCGCTCGACGGTGAGGTCGATGCTGTCGGGATCGGCACCGGGCAGGTCGAAGGTCACGACCAGGCGGTCCTGGCGCCGGACGGCATCCATCGGGACCGCACGCGCCGCCTGCTCGAAGACCTGGCCGGTGAGGCGGTCGATCTCGCGGAAGGGATCGAAGCGCAGCAGCATGTCGGCTTCCTCCTCAGGTCGGTTCCTGCTCGTGAAACTACCGTGATGATAGCAAACTTGAGCGTCGGCCAGTCAAGAAACCTGCGGGAAGAAATCGAGCATGCGCGGGCAGGAGTCGACGAGCGTGGCGGCGAAAACACGATCCGTGAGCCAGCACCACCGACGCCTCGCCGACCGGATCGCCCAGGACACCGACGATGTGCTCTGCACGATCCAGCTCGTGCGCGCCAACGCCGAGCTGACCGACCGCCTCTTCGACAGCCTGGTCGACCTGCTGGTCGAACAGCTCTTCTGCGACCTGCGCCTGGCCCTCAGCGAGGGCGCGCTCAGCCAGGAGGCCTACGCCGTGGAGCTGGCCACCCTGGCCGCCCAGTGCCGCCAGGCCGGCCTGCTCCCCCTGCCCTCGGCGGGACCGGGCCGCTGACCGCCGTCCATCGGCGGCCGGGCCGCTGACCGCCGTCCATCGGCGGCCGGGCCGCTGACCGCCGTCCATCGGCGGCCGGGCCGCTAGCTCGACAGGCGCTTCTCGAGCTCGTCGAGCTCGTCGCGCAGCTCGGCGGGGAGCCGCTCGCCCAGGGACTCGAAGTGCGCCTCGATGAGCGGCAGCTCGTCGCGCCACTCGTCCTCGTCCACCTCGAGGATCAACCGCAGGGCGGCCTCGTCGAGATCGAGCCCGTCGAGATCGAGCGCCCCGGGGGCAGGCACCCGGCCCGTCGGGGTGTCGTGGGCGCGGGTGGCGCCCTCCAGGCGCTCGACGATCCACTTGAGCACCCGGCTGTTGTCGCCGAAGCCCGGCCACACGAACCGCCCGTCCTCGCCGCGCCGGAACCAGTTGACCCAGTAGAGGCGGGGGAGCCGCTCGGGGTCGGCTCGGCGGCCCATCTCGAGCCAGTGCCGGAAGTAGTCGCCCATGTTGTAGCCGCAGAACGGCAGCATGGCGAAGGGGTCGAAGCGGACCTCCCCGACCTTGCCGGCCGCCGCCGCCGTCTTCTCCGACGACATGATCGAGCCGAGGAAGACGCCGTGCTGCCAGTTGAAGGCCTCGGTCACGAGCGGGATCGTGCTCGCCCGGCGACCGCCGAACAGGATCGCCGAGATGGGCACGCCCTTGGGGTCCTCCCACTCGGGGGCGATGACCGGGCACTGCGCGGCCGGCGCCGTGAACCGGGCGTTGGGGTGGGCGGCGGGGCGGTCGGCGTCGGGCGTCCAGTCCTGGCCCTTCCAGTCCAGGGCGTGGGCGGGCGGCTCGACGGTCATGTCCTCCCACCAGACGTCGCCGTCGTCGGTGAGGGCGCAGTTCGTGAACACGCAGTTGGCGTGCAGGGTCCGCATGGCGTTGGGGTTCGTGCGGTCCGACGTTCCCGGGGCCACCCCGAAGAACCCGGCCTCGGGGTTGATCGCGTAGAGGCGGCCGTCGTCGCCCAGCTTCATCCAGGCGATGTCGTCGCCGATGCACTCGACCTTCCAGCCCGGGATGGTCGGGATCATCATCGCCATGTTCGTCTTGCCGCAGGCGGAGGGGAACGCCGCGGCGATGTAGTGCTTCTTCCCGCTCGGCGCCGTGACGCCGATGATGAGCATGTGCTCGGCCAGCCAGCCCTCGTCGCGGGCCATGGTCGAGGCGATGCGCAGAGCGAAGCACTTCTTGCCGAGCAGCGCGTTGCCGCCGTACCCCGACCCGTAGGACCAGATCTCGCGGGTCTCGGGGAAGTGCACGATGTACTTGTTGTCGGGGTCGCACGGCCAGGCCACGTCGGCCTCGCCCGGCTCGAGGGGCGCGCCCACCGAGTGCAGGCACGGCACGAAGGACCGGTCACCGAGCTCGTCGAGGACGGCCTGGCCCATGCGGGTCATGATCCGCATGTTGACCACGACGTAGGGCGAGTCGGTGAGCTGCACGCCGATGTGGGCGATGGGCGAGCCGATGGGGCCCATCGAGAAGGGGATGACGTACATCGTGCGACCCCGCATCGAGCCCTCGAACAGCGAGGTGAGCTCCGCTTTCATCTCGGCCGGCGGCCGCCAGTTGTTGGTGGGCCCGGCGTCGGCCTCGCGCTCGGAGCAGATGAACGTGCGGTCCTCGACGCGGGCGACGTCGCCGGGATCGGAGCGGGCGAGGAAGCTGTTCGGCCGCTGCGCGTCGTCGAGGCGGGTGAACGTGCCGGCCTCCACGAGGAGCCGGCACAACCGGTCGTACTCCTCCTGGGAGCCGTCGCACCACTCCACCCGGGCGGGCCGGCAAAGGGCGGCGACCTCGTCGACCCACTCCAGGAGCTTGGCGTTGGTGGTGCGGTCGGTGCTCATGACGGGTTCTCAGCTCCCCTTCGGAGGCGGCGTGCGGGCGTGCGTCGCGGGTCGTCTACCCGGCGCCACCGTGGCGGATGCTCTCGGTCGGGAACGGGCGGGTGCCGAGGTCGACCTCGGATCCCAGCCGCAGGCGCGTGGCCCGTCCGTCGTCGTCGAGGTCGAACACCACCCGCTGGCCCTGCCGCAGCATCCGGAAGACCGAGCCCGCCAGCGCGTCGTCGGCCAGCTCGACCTCCGCGAGATCGGTGTCCCGCACGACCACTCCGAGGCGGGTGGCCGGGTCGTAGGCCTTGACGACGCCCTGCACGTGCGGTTCGGTCCTCCACGGTCGGTGGCCGGCACCGGCGCGCGCCAGCCTCTCGTTTACGTTGTGGTCGTGGACGTTACCGGAGGGTATCCCTGAGCGGCGAGTTCGCCGCCATCGAACGGCTCGCAGCCCGGCTGCCGGGCCCGCCGCCGGGCGAGACCTGGACCGGCGACGACGCCGCCGTCCTGCGCGCCCCGGCCGGCCCGCTGCTGCTCGCCACCGACGTGCTGGTCGAGGGCGTGCACGTCGACCTCGACCGCGACCCCCCAGCCGATGCCGGCTGGAAGGCGGTGGTCGCCAACGTCAGCGACATCGCGGCCATGGGCGGGCGCCCCCTGCACCTCGTCGCCGCCGTCGTCGTCCCCGAGGACGCCGGCGTGCTCGACGAGGTCGGGCGGGGCCTCGCGGAGGCCGCCGCCGCCCACGACTGCCGCCTGGTGGGCGGTGACCTGTCCACCGGCCCGGCCCTGGTCGTGGCCGTCGCCGTCACCGGCACCGTCGACCCGCCGGGTTCGCCCGTGCTGCGCTCGGGCGCCCGCCCAGGCGACACGATCTGGGTGACGGGTCCCCTCGGCCGGGCCGCCGCCGCGGGCTGGGCCGAGCGACCGCAGGCCCGGGTCGCCGAGGGCACCGCCGCCCGCCTCGCCGGCGCCACCGCCATGATCGACGTGAGCGACGGGCTCGGGGCCGACCTGGGGCACCTGGCCGGCGCCTCGGGCGTGGGCGTGGCCCTCACCCACGTGCCGGTCGCGCCGGGTGCGACCCTCGACCAGGCCCTCGGTGGGGGCGAGGACTTCGAGCTCGTCTACACCCTGCCGCCCGGCGCGAGCGGGCCCGGCGAGCGCATCGGGCGCTGCACGGGCGACCCGGGCGAACGCCGGCTGGGCGATGGGGACCTCCCTCCGGTGGGATGGGAGCATCGGTGGCCATGAGCACCTCCCGCCCCGCAACCCGGCCGCCCGTCGCCCTCACGGTCGCCGGGTCGGACTCCGGAGGCGGCGCCGGCATCGAGGCCGACCTCAAGACCTTCGAGGCCCACGGCGTGTGGGGCACCGCCGCGGTCGTCGCCGTCACCGCCCAGAACACGCTCGGCGTGCAGGCCTTCGAGACCGTCTCGGCCGACCTCGTCCGGGCCCAGATCCACTCGGTGGCGTCCGACATCGGCATCGACGCCGCCAAGACGGGCATGCTGGCGAGCGCCGAGCTCGTCACGGCGGTCGCCGAGGCGTTGGCGGCCGCGGGGCGGCCCCCGCTCGTCGTCGACCCCGTGTTCGTGTCCAAGCACGGCGACACCCTCCTCGCCGATGACGCCGTCGGCGCCCTGCGTGAGCACCTGCTCCCGCTCGCCACCGTGGTCACGCCCAACCTCCCCGAGGCCGCGCGCCTCGCCGGAGTCGAGCGCATCGGCGACCGCGAGGGCATGGTGCGGGCCGCTGAGGCCATCGCCGTCCACGGCCCCGGGACCGTCGTGGTCAAGGGCGGGCACCTGCCCGGCGGCGCCTCCCCCGACCTCGTGCTGAGCGGCGGCCGCGTCGAGTGGCTCGAGGGCGAGCGCATCGCCGGCCGGCACACGCACGGCACGGGATGCGTGCTGTCGGCCGCCATCGCCGCCGAGCTGGCCCGGGGCATGGACCCGCCCGACGCGTGCGTGGCGGCCAAGCGCTTCGTCGAGCGGGCCATCGCCGCCGGCGTCGAGCTCGGCGCGGGTGTTGGGCCGGTCAACCCCGGCTGGGAGCGGCTCCTCGCCGCGCCCTAGGCCGTCTCGGCCCGGTGCGCCGACCGCCGGGCGCCGGCCGGCACTAGTGAGCGGCGGGCGCCCGACCCCGCGGCGGCTTGGTGACCTTGCCGGCGCGGATGCAGCCCGTGCAGACGTGCAGGCGGCGGGGCGCGCCGTCCACCAGCGCGCGCACGCGCTGGATGTTCGGGTTCCAGCGGCGCTTCGTCCGCCGGTGTGAGTGGCTGATCTGCATGCCGAAGCCCGGCTTCTTGCCGCAGACGTCGCACACCGCTGCCATGACGCGCACCTTCCAGGGAGGCCTGACGGGACCGGGAGACTGTAGCAGCACACCCCGGTCGATCCCACCTCGGCCGATCCGTCCCGGGGCCGAGCCGGACCGTAGGATGCTCGACCGTGACGACCGTGGAGCGCCTGTCCGCCGATCACCTCCGGCTGGTCGTCGCGACCTACCGGGACGCCCTGCGCGCCCACCAGGACAGCATCAACCGCCTCAACGTCTACCCGGTGCCCGACGGGGACACGGGCACGAACATGGCGCTCACGATCGAGTCGGTCGTCTCCGAGCTCGACGCCGCCGGGCCTTCGATGGCGGAGGTGTGCCGGGCGATCGGCCACGGCTCGCTCATGGGGGCCCGGGGGAACTCAGGAGTCATCCTCTCCCAGATCCTGCGCGGCATCGCCACGACGGTCCGCGACACCGACGCGATCGGTCCCGCCGACCTCGTCACCGCCCTCGCGGCCGCCACCGATGGCGCGTACGGGGCTGTCATGCGACCTGTGGAGGGCACGATCCTCACCGTCGTGCGGGAGGCGGCGGAAGCGGCCGCAGCCCTCGACGGCGAGCGCGCCGGGCTCGTCGACGTGCTCGACGCCGCCCGCGACGCGGGCCGCGACGCCCTGGCGCGCACCCCGGACCTGCTGCCCGTGCTGGCCGAGGCCGGCGTGGTGGACGCCGGGGGCGCGGGCTTCCTGCTGCTCCTCGACGCCGCCCTCCACGTCACCGCGGGCCGCCCGCTGCCCGAGCCCGAGCCGGTGGCCACGCCCGCCGTGGTGAGCCACGCCGGCGCAGGCCCCGACGGGGACGCCGTCGGGGACCTGCGCTATGAGGTCATGTACTTCCTCGAGGCGCCCGACGAGGCCATCCCGGCCTTCAAGGAGGTGTGGGCCGGCATCGGCGACTCGATCGTGGTGGTCGGCGGTGACGGAGTCTGGAACTGCCACATCCACACCGACGACATCGGCGCCGCCATCGAGGCGGCGCTCGACTGCGGCCGGCCCCGCGACATCCGGGTCGAGGACCTCGCCGAGCAGGTCGAGGAGGAGCGGTGGGTGCGGGAGGGCGCGGCGGCCAGCACTGATCCGGGGCTGCCCCTCGAGCCCGTGCCGACCGGGGTCGTCGCCGTGGGCACGGGCGACGGCGTCAAGCGCATCTTCCGTTCGCTGGGGGTCCACGCCGTGGTCGCCGGCGGTCAGTCGATGAACCCGTCCACCGCGCAGATGCTCGAGGCCGTCGAGGCCACGCCCGCCGAGCAGGTCGTGATCCTCCCGAACAACAAGAACATCATCCCGGTCGCCGAGCAGGTCGACGGGCTGACCGCCAAGACCGTGCGGGTCGTCCCCACGACGGGGATCGCCGAGGGGTTCGCCGCGCTGCTGGCCTACGACCCCCAGAGCACCGTCGACGCCAACCAGGCCGCCATGGCCGAGGCGGCGTCCGCGGTGGTGGCGGGCGAGGTCACTCAGGCGGTGCGGGACAGCACGTGGGACGGCGGCCCGATCCGCCAGGGCGACTTCATCGGGCTCACCCGCTCGGGCATCCGGGCGGCCGATGCCACGCTGGTGGGCGCCACCTGCGCCCTGCTCGACGCCATCGTCGGTGACGACCACGAGCTGGTCACCCTGATCGAGGGCGACGGGGCCACGCCCGCCGACACCCGGGCCGTGCGCGAGTGGCTCGCCGAGAAGCGCCCCGCCGTCGAGGTCGAGGTGCACCGGGGCGGCCAGCCCCTGTACCCGTACCTCGTCGGCGTGGAGTAGGGAGGCGGGTCATCCGCCGGCTCCGGCAGCTGGCCGGCATCCCGGTCGACGCCCTCGAGGGCGTGGGGCCCAAGAAGCGGGCGGGCCTGGCCGAGATCGGCGTGACCGCCGTGCTCGACCTGCTGCTCCACTACCCCCGGCGGTACCTCGACCGCACGAACCAGCGCTCGATCGCCGAGCTCGTGGTGGGGGAGGAGGCCATGGTGCTCGCCACGGTGCGCCGGTCGCAGCTGATCCGCACCCGGTCCCGCCGGCAGATGGTGCAGGTCGACGTCGGCGACGAGTCCGGCCGGCTGCGCTGCACGTTCTTCAACCAGCCCTGGCGCGCCCGGCAGCTGCGGGAGGGCACGACCGCCGTGTTCTTCGGCAAGGTCGACAGCTTCCGGGGCCAGCGCCAGATGACCAACCCGGTCGTGGACCTGGTCGGCGACCGCACCGGGCGCATCGTCCCCGTCTACCCGCAGAGCGAGAAGGCGGGGCTCACGACGTGGGAGATCGGCACGTGGGTGGAGGAGGCGCTCGAGCGCGCCGGGGAGCTCGCCGACCCGGTCCCCGACGCGGTGCTCGACCGGTTCGGGCTGCTCGACCGCACCGCCGCGTTCCGGGGCGTGCACCTTCCGGGGTCCGAGGCCGAGTGGCGGGCGGCCCGCACCCGGCTCGCGTTCGACGAGCTGCTCCGCATCCAGGTCGCGCTCGTTCGTCGCAAGCGGGAGATCGAGCGCACCGCCCTCGGCGTCGCCCACGACACCGGCGGCGAGCTGCTCCGCCGCTTCCGTGCCGCCCTGCCCTTCCCCCTCACCGGGGCCCAGGAGCGGGCGATCGGCCAGATCCTCAGCGACCTGGCCAGCCCCGTGCCCATGCACCGGCTGCTCCAGGGCGACGTCGGGGCGGGGAAGACGGTCGTGGCGGTCGCCGCCCTGCTCGTCGCCGTCGAGGGCGGCCACCAGGGCGCGCTCATGGCGCCGACCGAGGTGCTCGCCGAGCAGCACCACCTGGGCATCAGCGCGCTGCTCGAGGGCTTCACCGTGCCCGACGCCGGCAGCCTGCTCGGCGACCGGCCCCTCCGGGTCGAGCTGCTCACCAACCGCACGACCGGGACGGAGCGCCAGCGGATCACCGCCGCCGTGGCGAGCGGCGAGGCCGACATCGTGGTCGGCACCCACGCCCTCATCCAGGAGGCCATCGCCTTCCGGTCGCTCGGCGTCGCCGTCATCGACGAGCAGCACCGGTTCGGCGTCGAGCAGCGGGCGGCTCTGCGGGCCAAGTCGGCGGGCGAGGCCGTGCCCGACGTGCTGGTCATGACGGCCACGCCCATCCCGCGCACGGCCGCCATGACGGTCTACGGCGATCTCGACGTCAGCGTGCTCGACGAGCTGCCCCCGGGCCGGACCCCCATCCGGACCCGGTGGGCGCGGGGGCCGCTCGACGAGGAGGCGGCCTGGCAACGGGTGCGCGAGGAGGTCGCCGCCGGCCGGCAGGCCTACGTGGTCTGCCCGCTCATCGAGGAGAGCGACAAGCTGCAGGTGCGGTCGGCGGAGGAGACCCACGCCGAGCTCGCCGCCGGCGAGCTGGCCGGGTTGCGGCTCGGGTTGCTGCACGGGCGGGTGCCGCCCCGCGACCGGGAGCAGGTCATGACCGCGTTCCGGGCCGGCGAGCTGGACGTGCTCGTCGCCACGACCGTCATCGAGGTCGGCGTCGACGTGCCCAACGCCACCGTGATGGTGATCCTCGACGCCGACCGGTTCGGCATCGCCCAGCTCCACCAGCTTCGCGGCCGCGTCGGGCGGGGTGGCGAGCAGTCGTGGTGCTTCCTGTTCGGCGCGGGCGACACGCCCGAGGGCGAGGCCCGGCTGCGGGCGGTCGAGGCGACGACGGACGGCTTCGCGCTCGCCGAGACCGATCTCGACCTGCGCGGGGAGGGGACCATCCTCGGGCGCCGTCAGAAGGGACGCAGCGACCTCAAGCTGGCGTCGCTGAAGCGGGACCGCGAGTGGATCGAGCGGGCCCGGGAGGTGGCGTTCGAGCTGGTCGACGCCGACCCCGACCTCGCCGGGCACCCGCTGCTCGCCGACGAGGTCGACCTGTTCCTCGGCCCGGGTGAGGACGAGGAGGACGAGGCCCGCGCCGAGTGGCTCTTCAAGTCCTGATCACCCGCCGGGCCCGCCGGTGAAGCGGCAGTTGTGCCGGGGGGTGGTGACCGTCGCCGTCACCGAGCCGGCGCTGCGCCACCAGCCCGCCGTGGCCACGACGCGGTAGGTGTGGGTCGCCTGCCAGCTACTGGTGGTGTCGACGAAGCGCGTGACGGACGCGTTCGTCACCAGCCCGATCGTCTGCTCCGGGCTGCCGTCGACGGAGCGCCTGACCTCGTAGCCGTCGGCGAAGCCCGACCCCGTCGGGATCCAGTCGAGCACGACCTCGACGAGCTGGTTCTGCCGGCAGGTGCCGATCGTGGCGGTCAGCGCGGCGGGATCTGCGAGCACCGCGGTCGAGTAGGTCGTGCCCGTGCCGGCGGGTGCGGTGAAGGCACCGAGGGCGCTGGCGGGGACGGCCAGGACCACAACGGCGCATGCGGCGAGAAGGGCGGATCTACGCCGCATCGGCAACCGCCGGCCGCGCTGCCCAGATCGCCCGCAGGCCCAGCAGGACGAACAGGATGGCGCCGGTCACGAGGACGCCCATGCGCGCCGCGGGGCTCCGGGACCACACCAGGGCGGCCCCCACGGCCGGGACGGTCCGGCGGACCGTCCACACGATGTCGTCCTCGAGCCGCAGCGTCCATGGGTCCGGGGTGCGGGCCGCGTCGCCGCGGGTCCGCACCACCGGCCGGTCGCCGCGCTCGAGCACCTCGACGACCCGGTGGACCGTGAGGCGTCCGTCGTCGGGCGCGTGGAACACGAGGACCTGTCCGGTCTCGACCGACCGGGCGGGCTTGGGCGTGGCGACGACGAGATCGTCCTGCTGGATGGCGGGACGCATGCTCCCGCTCACGACGTGGACGACACGCCACTGGTCGGTCGCCAGGCCCGCGGCCACCGCGGTCGTGAGGGTGGCGGTCACCACCAGCGCCAGCGTCGCGAAGCGGGTCGTGGTCGTGCGGGTGCGCATCGGCGATACCTCCGTCCGGCTGCGGCCAGGCCGGTGGGCGGGGCCGTCCCTGCGCGCCAACCCCGCCCGGTGGGCCTCAGCGGCTGGTGACCTCCCGCTGGACGGCGGTGAACGTGTACTCGATCGTCGAGGTCAGGCCCTGCTTGTCGTTGCCGGCCTCGCTCGGCAGCGAGACCGTCACCCGCAAGTGGGTCGTGGCGCCGGCGTCGAGGTTCACGTTGGCGAGCGCGCGGCCGCTCCCGACGATCGGCGCCTCCGCCAGCGCCACCTGCTGGTCACCGGCGCACGCGTACGTGAACACCCCGCCGGCCCCGGTCTCGTCCCAGGGCTGCGAGCACACGTCCACCCGCACCTGCAGGCCCTCGGCCGCGTCGGTGTCGAGCGCCGAGCTCGTGGTCGCCGCGGTGTCGAGCGTGATGCCGGCCAGGGCGACGGTGCCGCCGTGGACCAGGTCGACCGCCCGCTGCACGGTGTCGCCGGGGGCCAGGTCGCCGGCCCCGAGGCTGAGCGTGCTGTTCTCGCCGAGCGTGAGCTCCAGCGTCCCGCTCCCGAGTTGCTGGCTGGCGTTCGCCGTCGCCGTGAACCCGGCGTAGGCGCCCAGGCCCACGAGGGCCGCGGCGACCAGGCACAACGCGGCCGACAGGCCGAGTCGCCTGGCCGTGCTGGCCGGACTGGCGCGGTGCTGCGTGCTGCTCCATGTTCAATCCTCCCGGATCGGCTCTGTCCGTGAGGCCCCGCTTGCGGACCCCTCCTTGCCCGCACGATCCGTGAGGGATCGTGACGCCATGTGGTATCGGTCACACGGGTTGTTGATCTCCATGAGCCGGATGGCCTGTTCTGGGACCCGCCGATCGGGCTAGTACCGGGGGGCGAACGGTGTGTGGCGGGGACGCTGGAGCCGAGTCGGCGAGACCGGCAGAGCCGGCAGGATCAGGACAGACGAGCCCGGATCTCTCCCGCCTGCTCCTCGAGCACGGTCCGCTGGGCGGGTCGGCGCTCGACGACGAGGCGGAGGCCGTCGCCGGTGTACCGGGGCAGCACGTGGAGGTGCAGGTGGAACACGGTCTGGAAGGCGACCGCGCCCGTCGCCTGCAGGAGGTTCACGCCGTCGGCGCCGAAGGCCTCGACGGCGGCCCGGGCCACCGCCTGGGCGCTTCGGGTCACGGCGAGGAGGTCGTCGACGGGCGCGTCGAGGAGATCCCGACAGTGGGCCCGGGGAACGACGAGGGCGTGGCCCCGGGTGAGCGGGAAGATGTCCATGAACGCGACGGTGCGATCGTCCTCGTGCACGATGCTGGCCGGAGCCCGGCCGGCCACGATGTCGCAGAACACGCAGGCGTCGGTCACTTGGCGCCGCCCTCGCGCCGGGCGCGCTGGTGCTGGCCGAAGCGCTCGACGCCCGCCAGGAACCCGTCGGCGAACACGACCTCCTGCCCGAGCCGGTCCTCCATCGCCAGGCCCGCCTCCAACGAAAGACCGAGGCCGTCGTAGACCGCGCGGCGGTCGCTGACGACGCACCGCCACGGGAAGGCCGCGATCTGCCCGGCGAGCTCGACGGCGGCGTCGAGGGCGGTGCCGTCGGGCACGAGCCGGTCGACCAGGCCGATGGCGTGCGCTTCCGGGGCCGGCACCTCCCGCCCGGTGAGGATGAGGTCGAGTGCCCGGCCCAGGCCCACGATGCGGGGCAGGCGCTGGGTGCCCCCGTCCATCAGCGGCACCCCCCAGCGCCGCTCGAGGCAGCCGAACCGAGCCGACTCGCCCGCGACCCGCAGATCGCACCAGCAGGCCAGCTCGAGCCCGCCGGCGACGCACCAGCCTTCGACGGCGGCGATCACCGGCTTCGAGAGCTGGAGCCGGGTGGGCCCGAGGGGGCCGCTCGGGCGGAAGCGGGGCAGGTCCTTCAGGTCGGCGCCGGCGCAGAACGCCGCGTCGTCCCCGGTCAGCACCGCCACGCGGGCGTCGTCGTCGGCCTCGAAGGCGAGCAGCTCGTCGTGCAGGCGCTGGGCGGTCTCGGAGTTGATGGCGTTGCGCCGCTCGGGCCTGCCGATGCGCACGACCCGCACCGCCCCGTCGCGCAGGGCCTGTCGGTCATCCCCGTCGGTCATGACCGCCGACGCTACCCCGCTCGCCGCGGCGCGCTGGCGGGCGCTTTCCGGACGCTGGATGCCCGTATGTGACGGTCGCGGTCCGGAAAGCGGAGGCGCTCCGGCGCTAGCGTCGCCGGGCATGCGGGTGGTCGCCGGGACCGCGCGGGGACGGCGGCTGCGGTCCCCGGCCGGCCGGGACGTGCGCCCGACCTCGGACCGGGTGCGCGAAGCGGTCTTCAACGCCCTCGGCAGCCTCGGCGCCGTCGAGGGCGCCACCGTGCTCGACCTGTTCGCGGGCAGCGGGGCGCTCGGCGTCGAGGCGCTGTCGCGGGGGGCGGCGGCGGCCACCTTCGTCGACGACGACCCCCGGGCCCTCGCGGCCGTGCGGGCCAACCTCGACGCCACCGACCTGGCCGTTCGGGCGACGGTCGTGCGGTCCGAGGCCCTCGCGTTCCTGGCAACCGGTCCGGGTCCGTTCGACCTCGCCCTGTGCGATCCGCCCTACCGGTTCGACCGTTGGGGGGAGGTGTGGGCGGCCGTCCCCGCGGCGCTCGTCGTGGTCGAGTCCGACCGCGAGGTGGACCCACCCGGGGGCTGGGAAGTTCTCCGGGTCCGGCGATACGGCAGTACGGTGGTGACGTTCGCCGCCCGCCCATGACGAAGGGTCTGCAAACGCCGTGACCACCGTGCTCTACCCCGGCTCGTTCGACCCCTTCCACAACGGCCACCGAGAGATGGTCGAGACGGCGGCCTACCTGTTCGACGAGGTCGTCGTGGCCGCCATGCGCAACCCGCAGAAGGGCGAACCGCTCTTCTCCCTCGAGGATCGCATGGCGCTCATCGAGGAGTCGCTCAGCCACCTCGACAACATCCGGGTCGTCAAGTTCTCGAGCCTGGTCGTGCACCTCGCCAAGGAGGTCGGCGCCCAGTTCATCATCAAGGGGTTGCGCGCCCCGTCGGACTTCGAGAACGAGATGGCCCAGGCCCAGATGAACCTCGCCGTGTCGGGGGTGCACACGCTGTTCATCCCGTCGGCCTCGGCGAACTCGTTCATCGCGTCGAAGTTCGTGCGCGACATCGCCCGGTTCGGCGGCGACGTCAGCATGCTCGTGCCCGAGCCCGTGGCCAAGCGGCTCCAGGAGCGGTACGCCAAGTGAGCGCCGGCGCCGACCCGCCCGGCCCCGGCGGCCTGCAGGGTCCCGACGCCGAGACCCTCATCCGGCGCGTGCACGAGCTGATCACCAACGCCCGACCGATGCCCCTGTCGGCGTCGGTCATGATCAACCGCGACGAGGTGCTCGAGCTGCTCGACGAGGCCATCACCCGCCTGCCCGAGGAGCTGCGCTCGGCCCGCTGGCTCCTGAAGGAGCGTGAGGAGTTCCTCGCCAAGGCCCGATCGGAGGCCGACGAGATCCTCGAGGCCGCGGCGGTGCGGGCCGAGCGCATGGTGCAGCGCACCGAGGTGGTGCGGGCCGCCCAGCAGACCGCCCGCCGCACGGTCGAGGAGGCCCAGGCCGAGGCCCGCCGCCTCCGCCACGAGTGCGAGGACTACTGCGATCAGAAGCTCGCCAGCTTCGAGATCATCCTCGACCGCACGCTGAAGACGGTCCAGGCCGGGCGCGAGCGGCTGCAGGCCGCGCCGCTGCCCGACGCCGCGCCCGATGGCGAGCCCGCCGGCGACGCAGAAGAGGAAGGCGGGCTGTTCGACCAGGACGAGGCGTGACCCGCCCGGCGCGGACCCGCCCCTTCGTCGTCGAGGTCGGCGCCGTGCGCCGCCGGCCCGGGTCGCGGCTGGCCGTGCAGCGCGCCGCCGAGCTGGACGGGCTGCGGGTCGTCGACGCCGCGGTCCCGGCCGGCGCCGAGGTCACGGTCGACGTCGAGGCCCAGGGTGTGCCCGACGGCGTCGTCGTCACCGGCACGATCGGCGCCCGGTGGGAGGGCGCGTGCCGGCGCTGCCTCCGACCGGTCGAGGGCCTCGTCGCCGCCCGGGTCACCGAGGTGTTCGACCCGCACCCCGTCGAGGGCGAGACCTACCCCCTCGAGGGCGATCAGATCGACCTCGAGCCCCTCGCCCGCCAGACCGTCCTGCTCGAGCTGCCGCTGGCGCCGCTGTGCCGGCCCGACTGCCCGGGTCTGTGCCCGCGCTGCGGGGTCGACCGCAACGAGGTCGACTGCGGGTGCGACCTCACGGTGCGCGACGAGCGCTGGGCGGCCCTCGACGAGCTGCGTTTCGACTCCTGAGCGCCGCCGGGTAGCCTTGGCGGGCCGCAGTTCACGTCGAGCCAGGAGCTGAGCGCCCCGATGGCCGTCCCCAAGAAGAAGACATCGAAGGCCAAGAGCCGCAGCCGCCGCGCCTCCGCCTGGCGGCTCCGGGCGCCGGCCCGCAGCACCTGCCCGCAGTGCCACGAGGCCAAGGTGCCCCACGTCGTCTGCGGGAACTGCGGATGGTACGGCGGCCGCCAGGCGATCGAGGTCGACTGAGCCCCCGGGCCGTCCTCCGATGTTGCCCGTCGCCGTCGACGCCGTAGGAGGCGACAAGGCGCCCAAGGAGATCGTCGAGGGCGCCCGCCGGGCCGTCGACGAGCTCGCCGTCCCCGTCCTGCTCGTCGGGCCCCCGGACCTCGTCGGGGACACCCGGGGGCTCGACCTTCTGGCGTGCACCGAGGTCATAGCCATGGACGACGACCCCGGCCCCGCCGTCCGCCGCAAGAAGGACTCGTCGCTGATCCGCGCCGCCGAGTCCGTCCGGGACGGCCGGGCGTCGGCCATGCTCAGCGCCGGCAACACCGGCGCCACCATGGGCTCGGCGCTGCTGCGCATGGGCCGCATCAAAGGGGTGAAGCGCCCCGCCATCGCCACGCCGATCCCCGTTCCCGGCTCGACCCCCACCGTCCTGCTCGACGCCGGCGCCAACAGCGAGTGCCAGCCCGAGTGGCTGGTGCAGTTCGCCCAGATGGGCTCGGTCTACGCCCGGGAGCGCTACGGCCTCGACGCGCCCCGCGTCGGCCTGCTCTCCATTGGTGAGGAACCCACCAAGGGCACGCCCCTGGTGAAGGAGGTCCACGCCCTTCTGCGGGACGCGCCCGGCGTCAACTTCGTCGGCAACGTGGAAGGCCGAGACGTGATGACCGACGACGTCGACGTCGTCGTCACCGACGGGTTCACGGGCAACGTCGTGCTGAAGACCCTCGAGGGCGGCATGCGGTTCGTGCAGAAGGCGATCATGGAGGCGCTCACCGCGACCGACGAGCTGCGGGCCGCGTTCGATGTGGCCTGGCCGGCGCTGCTCCCGCTGGTCGCCGAGCTCGACCCCGACACCCACGGGGGCGCCATGCTCCTCGGCGTCGATGGGGTGTGCATCATCAGCCACGGGTCGTCGTCGGCCACGGCGATCGTGAACGCCGTGCGGGTCGCCCGCGAGATGGTCGAGGCCGACCTCGTGGGCCACCTCGCCGCCGCCGTCGCCCCCTGACGCGGGGTTGGGGTACCCGCCTAGGCCAGAAGAGCACGGGTACGGCGTTCACGAGTTCACAAGGTAGGCTGCGCCCGTTCCCCAGAGTTCGCCGACCCCTGAGGAGGACGAGTGCCGGCCGAGACCCACGTCGAGCAGGGCCCGCTGGACCGCCAGCAGGTCTTCGAGCTCATCCGCGACCGCCTGGCCGACATCCTCGAGATCGACCCGGGCTCGATCAGCGAGGGCGCCTCGTTCACCGACGACCTCGAGGCGGACTCCCTCGCCCTGATCGAGCTCGTGGAGGCCATCGAGGAGGAGCTCGGCGAGCGCACCGTGGGCTTCCGGATCGAGGACGAGGACCTCGAGGACCTGAAGACGGTCCGCGACGCGGTCGACTACGTGGTCGAGCGCGTCGGCCAACCCGCCGACGGCGCCCGGTAGGGAGGGACGACGGCACCGGTGCAGCGGCCCGAGCTCGACGCGCTCGCCGAGCGGCTGGCCCACCGGTTCGCCGACATGGACCTGCTCGCCCGCGCCCTCGCCCACCGCTCGTGGTGCGCCGAGAACCCCGGCCACGGCTCCAACGAACGGCTGGAGTTCCTCGGAGACGCCGTGCTGGGGCTCATCGTCACCGACTTCATCTACCGCTCGTACCCCGAGCTCCCCGAGGGCGAGCTCGCCAAGGTCCGGGCCACGGTCGTGAGCGCCGCCGCCCTGGCCGACATGGCCACCGAGCTCGAGCTGGGCCCGGCCCTGCTGCTCGGCAAAGGCGAAGACGCCTCCGGAGGCCGGGAGAAGCCGTCGATCCTGGCCGACGCCCTCGAGGCCGTGCTCGGAGCCGTCTACCTCGACGCCGGCTGGGACGCCGCCACCGAGCTCGTGCTGCGGCTCCTCGGCGACCGCCTCGCCGAGGCGGCGGCAGGCCCCGGCGGTCAGGACTACAAGACCCGCCTCCAGGAGCTCGCCGCCCGCCGCTTCGAGGAGCTGCCCCGATACGAGGTCATGGACGAGGGTCCTGATCACGCCAAGGTCTTCCACGCCAGCGTGCAGCTGGACGGCCGCCGCCAGGGCCATGGCACCGGCCGGTCGAAGAAGCAGGCCGAGCAGGCCGCCGCCCGGGCCGCGTGGGAGGCGCTGCGGGCCGCCGGCGACGGCGAGGGGCCGGTCACGCCCGCCGACCCCGCCCGGACCGCGCCCGAGGGCGGGTCCGACGACGCCGGCGGGTCCACGGTCGACGCCGAGGCGCTGCGCTGATGCCCGAGCTGCCCGAGGTGGAGACGATCCGGCGCGACCTGGAGCGGGAGGTCGTCGGCCGCAAGGTGCGGGACGTCGACGTGCGCAACATGCGGGTGGTGCGCCGTCACCCGAACAAGCGCCACTTCGCCGACAAGCTCGAGGGGGCGAAGATCGCCGGGATCGAGCGGCGGGGCAAGTACCTGCTGTTCGACATCGGCGAGGGCAACCGACTGGTGGTGCACCTCGGCATGAGCGGCCAGCTGCTCCGGGCGGCGACCAAGGACCCCGTCCCCAAGCACACCCACGTCATCATCACCTTCACCCAGGGCGGCCAGCTCCGCTACGTCGACCCTCGCACGTTCGGCGAGCTGTTCGTCACCGCGGCCGACCAGGTCACCGCCGAGGTCCCCGAGCTCGGCGAGCTCGGCTTCGACCCGATCGAGGACGTGATGAGCTGGAACGAGTTCGGCGAGCGGCTCATGGCGCGCACGGTGAAGCTCAAGACGCTCCTCATGGACCAGAAGTTCATCGCCGGGCTCGGGAACATCTACACCGACGAGATCCTGTGGGCGGCGGGGCTGCGCCACGACCGCAGCTCCGACTCGCTGAGCGCCCAGGAGGTGCGGCGCCTGTACCGCGCCCTGGTCGAGACGCTTCACGACGCCATCAAGCACCGCGGCAGCTCGCTGGCCGACGAGCAGTACCGCGACGTGTTCGGCGAGACCGGCGACTACCAGGACCAGCACAAGGTCTACGCCCGGGAGGGCGAGCCCTGCCGGCGCTGCCGCAACCCCATCGCCCGCGAGAAGTTCGGTGGCCGGTCCACGTTCTTCTGCCCCAGCTGCCAGGTCTGACCGCCCCGGTCCGGCCATCCCCGTCGGCCCGCACCGTCCTCGGTAACCTCGGCCGCGGTGTACCTGAAGACGCTCACGATCAAGGGCTTCAAGTCCTTCGCCGACACCACCACGCTCGAGCTCGAGCCGGGCATCACGGTGGTCGTCGGGCCCAACGGCAGCGGGAAGTCGAACATCGTCGACGCCGTCGCCTGGGTGCTGGGCGCCCAGGGCCCTCGCACCGTGCGGTCGTCGAAGATGGACGACGTCATCTTCGCCGGGACCGAGAAGCGGCCGGCGCTGGGCCGGGCCGAGGTCATCCTGACCATCGACAACTCCTCGGGGATGCTCCCCATCGAGCTGTCCGAGGTGACCGTCAGCCGCACGCTGTTCCGCACGGGTGAGAGCGAGTACGCCCTCAACGGCGTCCCGTGCCGGCTCCTCGACGTGCAGGAGCTCCTGTCGGACTCCGGCGTGGGCCGGCACCAGCACGTGATCGTGGGGCAGGGCCAGCTCGACGCCATCCTCACCGCCCGTCCCGAGGACCGGCGGGCGGTCATCGAGGAGGCCGCCGGCGTGCTCAAGTTCCGCAAGCGCAAGGAGAAGGCCGAGCGCCGCCTGGAGGCCACCGAGGGCAACCTGCTCCGTCTGCAGGACCTCCTGCGCGAGGTCCGCCGGCAGCTGCGCCCCCTCGAGCGCCAAGCCGAGGCCGCCCGACGCCACGGCGACCTCGTGCGCGAGCTGACCGAGCTGCGCGTCCACGTCGCGGGGCGCGAGCTCGCCGCCCTGCGCGCCCGCCTCGAGGGCCAGGCCCGCCAGCGCGCCGAGCTGGCCCGGGTCGAGGCCGACCACAAGGCCGAGCTGGCGCAGCTCGACACGACCGTCGTGGCGGCCGAGTCCCGCCTGGCGGCGCTCGGCGGCGACGACCTCGGCGATGCCCTTGTGCGCCTCGAGCGGCTCCGCGAGAAAGCCGCCGGCCTGGCCGCGGTGCTGGCCGAGCGGCGCCGGGGGATCGAGCGCGACCGGCGGGCCTTCGTCGACGCCGCCGTCACCGCGACCCTCGAAGCCGACGCCGCCCGCCTCCGCCAGGACCTCGAACGGGTCGAGGCCGAAGCCGCTGCCCTCGTCCCCGACGCCGAGCGCCTCGCCGCCGCCGAGGCGGCGCTGGCCGCCGACCGCGCCGCCTTCGAGGCGGGCCCCGCCC
>ML178736.1:0-36876 GCA_004366205.1 Actinomycetota bacterium
TATCCAGCGGTCACTGACCGGCCCTGCCGGACACACCGAAAAAGTGGCCCTGACCTGGGGTTATACCAGATCAGGACCCCTGGTGGAGGCGGCGACCGGAATCGAACCGGTGTACAGGGCTTTGCAGGCCCTTGCCTAAGCCACTCGGCCACGCCGCCGGAGTGGCTCACTGTAGCGGCGGGGTGGGGGTGCTCCTGCCCTCGTCAGCGGCGGAGCCGGTCAAGGAGCGCCCGGATGGGACCGGCCCGGTCGGCGTCGTCGCCTGATGCCGTGGCGGCGTCGTCGTCGACCGCGGCCTGCTCGGTCCCGGCTTCGTCACCGGCGCGCTGCAGGTAGCCCACGAGCGAGCGGATCGGACCGTCGCTCCGCGCCTCGCGGCGGGCCTCGCTGCGCTCCTGGAGCCGCCGGAGCAGGCCCTGCCGTTCCTCCTCGGCGGCTTCCGTGGACGGCGGCGCGCCAGCGTCCACCTCGACCTCGGGCTCGGGCTCGGCCTCGGCTGCGGGGTCGACCGGGGGCACGCCAGGGGCGGGCAGCGGCGGGAGCTCGCCGGGCGAGGGCGCGCTGACGGCGGGCGCCGCCACCTCGGGCACCGTCACCTTGACGACGTCGCCCGCCGCCGCACTGCCCAGGCCGAGACTGAGCGAGCCGATCAGCGCCAGGGACGCGGCGGCCGCGCCGAGCGACCAGGGCTCGGCGCCGCTGCTGGCAACGGGATGCAGCCGCTCGGCGAGGTGCCCGGCTCGCGCGGGCAGGGTGGCCACGGCATCGGCGAGGCGCTCCACCACGCTGACGGCGGGGCCGTCGGCGCCGACGAGGGCGGCCAGCCGGTCGGGGTCGGCGGCGACGGCGGCCAGCACCACGCCGAGGTCGCTGCCCGCGAGCTGGCCGCCGGCCCGCTCGTACTCGCGGCGCAGCGCCGCCCGGGCCCGGAAGAGCAGGGTCTCCACGGCGGCGACCGAGGTCCCCATGGCGCCCGAGATCTCCTGGTACGACAGCCCGGTCAGCTCCCGGTGGAACAGGACCTCCTGGTAGCGTCGGTTGAGCGACCGCCAGGCGGTGGCGAGGCTGGGGTCGACGCCGGGCTCGACGGGGTCGATGGTGCCTCGCACGGTCTCGTCGAAGTCGCCCATCGGCTGGGGGCGCCGCCGGCGCAGCTCGTCGATGCAGGCGTTGCGGGCCACGACGCCCACCCACGAGCGGAACCGCAGCGGGCGGTCGTCGCGCAGCAGCATGTCGTGGGCCTTGAGCAGGCACTCCTGGGCCACGTCCTCGGCCAGGTGGTGGTCGCCGCCCAGGTACCGCCGGCAGCGGGCCACCAGCCAGCCGTGGTGGCGGTCGGCCAGAGCGTTGAACGCCCCCTCGTCGCCTGCCCGGGCGCGCCGGATGAGCTCGTCGTCGTCGAGCTCACATGCGACGCCGGCGAGCGGGGCTGCGACGGGCGGTTCGGAGACGAGCGTCACAACACCCTCTTGATTCGCCGCCGGCCCGCCCGCCTCCTGCCCGGTGCCGGGTTCCCGCGGGACGGCCGGCGGCGCGAGGCTGGTGGGCGATGAACGCCGAGCGATCCCGCCGTGGCCCGACCGCCGCGCTGGCGGTGCTGGCCGTGGTGGGGGTGGCCCTCGCCGGGGCCGTCGTCACCCGCCTGGCGGTCGAGGAGACCGCGCCCCGGAACGACGAGACCACGGTGCCCACCGTGCGGTGGTCGGAGAACGTGGGCCGGGCCCTCCCCCGCCCCCAGGACGCCCGACCGGCCGAACGCCCCGAGGACCCCGGCGGCGCCCTGCAGGTGCTGCTGCTGGGGGTCGTGGTCGCCGGGCTGGCGACGATCGGTGTGCTGGTCGTCCGCCAGGCGCGGCGCGCCGGCACCGGCAGCGACGACCCCTCCGGCCACGCCGGCGTCAGCCGATCGGGGTGAACTCGCACGGCATCCGCTTGATGCCGTGGATGAACGCCGACTGGAGCATCTCGGGCTCGCCGGTGATCTCGAGGTCCGGTAGGCGCCGGAACAGCTCGTCGAACATGACCTTGATCTCGCGCCGCGCCAGGTTGGCACCGAGGCAGAAGTGCGGCCCGCCACCGCCGAAGGCCAGGTGGTCGTTCGGCTGGCGGCGGACGTCGAACCGGAACGGATCGTCGAACGCCTTTTCGTCGCGGTTCGCGGAGTTGTACCACATCACGACCTTGTCGCCGGCGGCGATCTTCTGGCAACGGATCTCGGTGTCCTCGGTGGCCGTGCGCCGGAAGTGGATGACGGGGGTCGCCCACCGCACGATCTCCTCGATGGCGGTCGGGGCGACACCCTCGAAGTCGTCCATCCAGATCCTGCGCTGGTCGGGGTTGTCGGTGAGCGCCTTCATCCCGTGGCTGATGGCGTTGCGGGTGGTCTCGTTGCCGGCCACGACGAGCAGGATGAAGAAGGACCCGAACTCCTGGGCGCTCAGCCGCTCGCCGTCGACCTCGGCGTGCATCAACTGGGACGTGATGTCGTCGGTCGGGTTGGCGAGCCGGTCCTCGCCCAGGGCGTGCGCGTACTGGTAGAGCTCGAGCCCCGCCTGGGTGATGGCCTGCAGCGGCTCGCCCGCTTCGAGGTCGCCGCCGTACTCGGGATCGCTCGCCCCGAGGATCGTGTTGCTCAGGTCGAAGATCCTCTGGTGATCCTCGGCGGGGATGCCCATCATGTCGCAGATCACGTGCAGCGGCAGGGCGGCGGCGATGTCCCGAACGAAGTCGCACCGCCCCTTCGGCCCCACCTCGTCGACGATCTGGCGGGCCTTGTCTCGCACGTACTCCTCGACCTGGTTCACCGCCTTGGGCGTGAAGCCCCGCTGCACCAGCCCCCGCAGCCGGGTGTGCTTGGGGGCGTCCATGTTGATCATCGAGCCGAAGAACTCGTTGAGCTCCACCGGAAGGTCCGGGATGTTGGTCCCCTGGCCCGAGCAGAACAGCTTGGGATGGCGGCTCACGTGCCAGACGTCGTCGTAGGTGACCACCGCCCAGTAGCCGGGGCCGGGCTCGAAGGCACCCACCCCGTACTCGGGGTGGAACGAGATCGGCTTCTCGGCCCGCAGCTTGGCGAAGGCGGCGTCGCGGTCGGGCCGCGTCCAGAAGGCGAGGTCGGACAGGTTGATGTCCTCGACGGCGAGGTCGGTCTCGAGCGCGGTCATGGGTCCTCCCCCGGCACGGCGTCCGGCACCGGTGCTGACACAGATGTCAACAAGCCACCGTAGCCGCGACGCGGCCCTCGCTCTCACACCGCTCGCACACGCGAAGCCCCGACCGGTCGGTCAGGTAGCGTGCTCGCGAGACGAACCGGGAGGAACCCAGGTGCCCACGCCCGTGCACGAGCTCGACCTGCCCGAGATCGACCTGTTCGGCGTGCAACGGTTCGAGGCCCTCGAGATCCTCACCCGGGCCCGCGAGGACCACTGGATCGTCCGGAACCAGATGGGCTTCTCGGTGCTGCACTACGACGACGCCGTCGCCGTCCTGCGGGACCGGCGCTTCCACTCGGCGCTCGCCCTGCTGCCCTCCATGGCGGGGATCCAGGATGAGCAGCTCGCCGGCCGCCAGCAGCGGTCGATCCTGGCGATGGAGGGCCCCGAGCACGCCCGCCTGCGCCGGCTGGTCGCCCCGGCATTCACGCCGAAGTCGGCCGACCGGCTGCGCCCCTTCATGCGCGAGGTGGTGAACGGGCTGGTCGACGCCTTCGCCGCCGAGGGGCGCTGCGAGCTCGTAGCCGATGTGTGCGAGCCCTACCCGATCCCGATCATCTGCGAGCTGCTGGGCGCCCCGAAGGAGGACTGGAAGCTGTTCTCCGGCTGGGCGACCGACATCTTCCGGATCTTCAACAACGACCTGGCCAGCGACCTGCCGCGCATCAAGGCGGCGATGGGCGACCTCGACGACTACGTGCGGGCGATGATCGCCGAGCGACGCGACCAGCCGGCTGATGACCTCCTCAGCCACATGATCGCCGCCGAGGAGGCGGGCGACCGGCTCTCGACCGACGAGCTGGTGATGATGACCGAGGCCGTGCTGATGGCCGGCACCGACACGACCCGCAACCAGCTCGCCTGCTCGGTCGCCCTGCTGGCCCAGCACCCCGACCAGTGGCGGATGCTGGCGGACGACCCCGCGCTGGCCCCCCGCGCCGTGGAGGAGACCATGCGCTACCTCGGCGCCGTGGCCGGCACCGCCCGGGTGGCCTCCGAGGACATCGAGCACCGCGACGTCCTGTTCCCCGCCGGCACGCTGGTGGCGACGAGCCTGGCGACGGCCAACCGGGATCCCGGGGTGTGGCCCGACCCGGCACGCTTCGACATCACCCGTGAGCCGTCGAACTCGCCCCAGCTCACGTTCGGGGCCGGCATCCACTTCTGCCTGGGCGCCTCCCTGGCCCGCGCCGAGCTGCAGGAGGCCCTGCCGCTGCTCGCCCGCAGGCTGCGTGACCTCGAGCTCGACGGCGAGATCGAGTGGAAGGCCGCCAACATCGGCATCTGGGGTCCCGCCCGGCTGCCCCTGCGCTTCACGCCCGAGTGAGAAGCTCGTCCACGGACGCGACCGTGGACGCACGCGAAGGAGGAACCCTCGTGCAACTTCGCCGAATCGCTTCTGTGTCGGCCATCGCGCTCGGCTCGTTGATGATCGTCGCGGCGGCGGCCACCGCCCTGATGGTCTCGAACGAGCTCGCCGACGAGAACATCGTCACCCCCGACGACGCCTGCCTGCCCGGCCGGCAGGTGCGGGGTCCGTTCACCGCGTGGTGCCAGGCTCAGGTGATCGACCGCCATGCCCGCGACGCCACCGGCGGGCTCACGTTCGCGGAGCTGCCCCGCGACGACCCTCGGCGCGAGACGGCGATGAACGCGTCGTTCCTGCGGTCGTCGCTGTACACCTCGATCGTCGCCTACGGGGTCGCCGCCATGGCCGCCGCGGTCGGCGTGCTGTTCATCCTGATCGGGCTCGGCATGCGAGACGTGCAACGCCGGCTCCCGGAGGAGGCCACCGGGCCCGTGGCCCCGCTGCACCTCTTCCTGGTCGGCGGCGTGCTCAGCGCGGCGTCGGCAACCCGCCTGACCGTTCTGTGAGGAAAGACCCCTGAGGTCAGAGAACCCTCACAGAACGGTCGGTCTGGTGGGTGCGTACGTGACATGGCCGGTAGAACGGGTCGGGATGGGAGGGAACGAGGCCGTCCGTCGCGAGCTCGCCACCAGCCCGGTCGGCGCGCTCGCGGTCCGGGTCGCCGCCGCCCGGCCCGCGGCGGCGTGCACCCTGGCGCGCCTGGGCGCGGTGCGGAGCTTCCTCGTCACGATCGGCTTCGGCCTCGTGGTCGTGGCGGCGCTTACCGCCGGCTTCGCCGCGATCACCGCCGACGTGGCCGACGGCGACGACCTCACGACGCTCGACGCCCCCATCCTCGACGCCGTCGCCGCCCAGCGCACCGACGCGGTGACGAGCGCCGCCCGGATCGTGACCACGCTCGGCAGCCCGCCCGCCATGGCGATCCTGGCCGTCGTGGCCGGCTCGGCGCTCGCCTGGCGGCGGCGGTCCCGCGGCCCGGCGGTCGCTCTCGCCGCCACGTGGCTGGGCATCGCCGCCGTGGGGTCGGTCACCAAGCTGGTCATGGGCCGCGCCCGACCGCCGCTCGAGGACGCCGTGTTGGGCGTGTCGGCCCACGGGTTCGCCTTCCCCTCCGGCCACTCGAGCATCTCGATGGCCGTGCTCGCCAGCCTCGCCGTGCTGATCGCCGCCCGCGCGCCGCTCGTCTGGCGCGCCGCGGCGCTCGGGATCGCCGTGGCCGCCGCCGTGGCGGTCGGTCTCAGCCGGATCTACCTCGACGTGCACTGGCCCACCGACGTCGTCGCCTCGTGGCTGCTCGGCCTGGCCTGGACCGCCGCCGTGTTCACCGCGCTGGCCGCGTGGCGGGTCGTGGACGCGTGGCGCCTGGGACCCGATCAGGCGGCGCCCGCCGGGCGCGCTCAGCCCACCTGGCGGTCCCGGCCCTCCCAGTAGGGGGCGCGCAGCTTGAACTTCTGCAGCTTGCCGGTGGCGGTGCGGGCGAGCTCGTCGCGCACCTCGACCGAGGTCGGGCACTTGTAGCCGGCCAGCCGCTGCTTGCACCAGGCGATGAGCTCGGCCTCGTCCGCGGTGGCGCCGTCGGCCAGCACGACCAGGGCCTTCACCGTCTCGCCCCACTTCTCGTCGGGCACCCCGATCACCGCCACCTCGGCGACCGCCGGGTGCGAGAACAGGCAGTCCTCGACCTCGATGGAGCTGACGTTCTCCCCACCCGAGATGATCACGTCCTTCTTGCGGTCGCTGATGTGCAGGTAGCCCCCGTCGTCGATCGACCCGCCGTCACCGGTGTGGAACCACCCGCCGGCGAGCGCCTCAGCGGTGGCCTCGGGTTGATCCCAGTACCCCGCGAGCACGTGGTTGCCCCGGGCGAGCACCTCCCCCTGGGAATCGACCGTCACCTCGATGCCCACCGCCGGTACCCCCGCCCGGCTCAGCCGTTCGGCCCGCGCCGGGGGGTCGAGGCCGTCCCACTCGGCGCGGCTGCGGTTGATCGTGAGCAGGGGCGCCGTCTCGGTGAGCCCGTAGATCTGGATGAACTCCCAGCCGAGCTCGGTCTCGACCCGCTCGATCGTCCGGGTGGGGGGCGGCGCCCCCGCCACGACCATGCGGGTCCGGCCCGCCCCCGGTACCGGCCCGTCCCAGGTCTGGGCGGCGTCGAGGATCATGGCGACGACGGCCGGCGCGCCGCACAGCAGGGTCACGCCGTGACGCTCGACCCGGCGCAGGATCTCCGCCCCGTCGACCTTGCGCAGCACCACCTGCGGCGCGCCCATGGCGGTGAGGGCGTAGGGCATCCCCCAGCCGTTGCAGTGGAACATCGGCAGCGTGTGCAGGTACACGTCGCGGTCGCTGACCCCGGTGTGCCAGCCGAGCACGGTCGAGTTGAGCCAGACGTTGCGGTGCGTCAGCTGCACGCCCTTGGGCCGCGCCGTCGTGCCGCTGGTGTAGTTGATCGTCGCCGTGGCGTCCTCGTCGGGGTCGTCCCAGGGCGCGGGCTCGGCCCCGTCCGGGAACAGCTCGGCGTCGGTGCCGGTCCCGAGCACCAACCGGCGGGGGACCTCGATGCCGGCGGAGACCTCGTCGAGCTCGGGGTCCACCAGCAGGACGCTGGCACCGGAGTGCCCGACGATGTAGGCGATCTCGTCGCGCTGGAGCCGGAAGTTGATCGGCACGAGCACCCGCCCGAACCCGCTGACGCCGAAGAAGCTGACGAGCAGCCGGGCGGCGTTCTGCGACAGGATCGCCACCCGCTCGCCCCGTCCGATCCCCCACCCGTCGAGCGCGGCGGCCTGCGCCCGTGCCAGCTCCCGCACGCGCCGGTAGGTGAGCTCGCCCAGTCCGCCGCCCGGCGGGTCGGGCTCGTCCACCACCCCGATGCGGTCGCCGTAGACGGTCGCCGCCCGGTCGAGGTGACCTCCGATGGTGAGCGGTGTGCGCACGGTCCTCCCCCGGTGTGCTCCCGAGCGCTCCGAACGTAGCCGCCCGTGTCCGCTGACCGCGAGCGTGCGGTCGAACCTTCTTGGTTGGGGGCAGGATCGGGCCAGTGGGTAGTCCGACGGCCTCGCTGGGAGCGGAGGGGAGCCTGATCGTGAGGCCGGGCGCACGGAGGTCACGGAGTTGGGATCGGTGCTGCGCTGCTGCTGGTGGTCGGACTGAACCGCCTTGGGCCCACCGGAGGCTCTGACGCAGGCCGGCACCTCGGATCGGCCGGCTAGGCGATGGGCGTGTGGATCTCCAGAGCCGTGTGCCGGGCGAGGGCATCAAAGTCCGTGTCGGCGTGCAACACGGCTACCCCCTCGCGAACGGCGATGGCGCCTATGAGGCAGTCGATCAGCCTGCGGACCGGCTCGCCTCGACGGCGGCAGACTCGATAGAGAGCCGCAGCTGCCTCGTAGTCGGCTGGACCGGTCGGGAGAACGGTTGCTCGAGCGAGCAGTCCCCGGAGCTGTCGGACGTGCACCTCGTCCCTTGCGCCGGCGAGGACCTCCATTCGTATGGGGTCGCAGATCGCGATGTCGACAGCGAGGAGGCGGTCCACCTCCTCGCAGATCGGAGATGCGGTGCCTCGGAGGAACTCGATCCAGGCCGAGGTGTCGATCAGGATCACGCCGTCCGGCTAGCGCGCATGTCGTCGAGGTCGCCCTCCCACCCGGAGCCCCGCAGTGCGCGGGCAGCGTCGAGCTCGAGGGCTTCGGCCGCGACCAGTCGGAGGGCGTAGTTGACCGCGTCCCGCTTCGACGAGAGGTGGTATCGCTCCATCACCGTCTGGCAGGCCTCGTCGTCGATGTCGATGTTGGTGCGGCTCATACACCAACCATACACCGCCGGGTGGTCGAGCCTGCACACCGCCGACCGCCGGATCCTGAGCTCGCCTGGAGCGGACGACGGGATTCGAACCCGCGACCCTCACCTTGGCAAGGTGATGCTCTACCAACTGAGCCACGTCCGCGTGTGGGCCCACTCTAGCGGCCCGGCGGCGGGAGCGACCAGCCCGGCGCGGTCCGGTTCGTGCCCTCTGACCCGCCAGAACTAGTCTCACGCCCCATGAACCATTCGGGGGGCGACCGGCGGCTGCGCACCACCCGCTACGGGCTGTACCCGATGGTGCTGCTGGCGGCCGTGAACCTGGTCGACCAGCTCGACCAGGCGATCCTGCGCGCCGTGCTCCCCCTGCTCGAGGAGGAGTGGGCGCTCTCGGACCTGCAGCTCGGCATGCTCGGCTTCGCCTTCGTGTTCGTGAACGTGCTCGCCACCGTGCCCGCCGGCTGGTTCGCCGACCACTACCGCCGCACCCGCATGATCGGCTGGACCCTGCTCAGCTGGAGCGGGCTGTCGGCCATGTCGGCCACGGCGGTGAACTACTACCACCTGTTCGGCGTGCGCGCCGCGCTCGGCATCGGGCACGCCATCGATGACCCGGCCGCCACCTCGCTGCTCGGCGACTACTACTCCGCCCAGCACCGGGGCCGGGTGTTCTCGCTCCAGCAGGTCTCGCTGTTCGTCGGCAGCGGCATCGGCCTGGCGCTGGGCGGGCTGGTCGGCCAGGTGCTCGGGTGGCGGTGGGCGTTCGTGCTCGTCGGCATGCCCGGCTCGGTCATCGCCTTCCTCGTCTTCAGGCTCCGCGAGCCCCGCCGCGGCGAGTCCGAGATCGGCGCGGCGGCGGCGGTCGAGGAACGAAAGGCTCCGACGGCCGACATGGGCATGGGCCAGTTCCTGCGGGGCGCCACCCGCTCGCTCATCGCCGAGCTGCGGTTCATCTTCTCGATCCGCACGATGCGCTACATCCTCGTCGGGATCGGCGCCCTGCTGTTCACGGTCTCGGGCATCGGCTACTGGCTGGCCGTCTACCACACCCGCTACTCCGACATGTCCCCCGCCCAGGCCGGCGCGGTGACCGGGCTGGTGTTCGGGCTGGGCGGCATCATCGGCACCCTGCTGGGAGGCTGGCTCGCCGACCGGGTGCACACCTCGGGCCCGCGGGGCCGCATCAACATCGTCGTGATCGGCGTGGCCATCTGCGCGGGGCTGTTCGTGGTGTCGTTCAACGTCGAGAACGTGGCGATCCGGGTGGCGCTGCAGTTCGTCGGCATCGGCGGCGGGTCGCTGGGCATCCCCGGGCTGCGGGCGTCGATGATGGACGTGGTCCCGGCCGAGTCGCGGGGCGTGGGCTCCTCGGCGTTCTCGCTCGTGGCCGCGGTCTTCGGCACGGCCCTGGCCCCCCCGCTCGTGGGCGTGCTCTCGGACCTCACCTCGCTGGTCGTGGCGTTCTACATCGTGTTCCCGCCCGTGATCGCCGGGATGATGCTGCTGCTCCGGGCCCGCACCACGATCGTGGAGGACGCCGAGGCGCTGCTCATGGGCATCAGCCGGCTACGGACCGAGCAGGAGACCCACCTGGGCGGCGACTGAGCCGCCCGACGGCGCCGTCAGGACGACTGCTTCGCCCGCGAACGGGTCGCCGGGCGCTTCCCGTTGCCGCCGCCGGACTTGGCCTCCGCCGCCTTGAGCAGCTCGTCGAGGGCGTCGCCGAGGGCGTGGGCGATGCTCCAGATGTTCCCGACACGCTCGGCGCAGGCCATGAGCCCGAAGTCCATCGAGTCGAGGTAGCTCATCACCGTGATGTTGAGGGCGCTGCCATCCGCGATGGGGCCCATGGGGTAGTTGGCGACGAGTCGGGCGCCGGCGGAGTACAGCGGGAACGGCGGGCCGGGCACGTTGGAGATCGTGAGGTTGAAGATCGGCCGCATCCGGTCGGCCACCTTCATCGTCGAGTAGAGGCGGGCGGCGCGGGCGGCCAGGGCCGGGGCCGCGAACTCGGCCCAGTCCGTGAGCACGTCGGCCCCGATCGCCTTCTCCTGCTCCTTGGCGTGCTTGGTGCCGTCATGGATCGTGAGGAGCCGCTCGACCGGGTCGTCGATGTCGGTCGCCAGCGAGACGAGCATCGACGAGACCCGGTTGCCCATCGTCCCCGCCTGGCCCTCGGTCCGCACCGAGATGGGCACCATGGCCACGAGCGGCGCCTCGAGCTGCTCGCCGCGCTCGTCGAAGTAGCGGCGCAGCGCGCCGGCGCACAGCGCCAGCACCACGTCGTTCACGGTCACGCCGAACGCGTGCTTCACCTGCTTCACGTCGGTGAGCGAGAGCGACGTGAACCCGAACTGCCGGCGGGGGCTGATGGCGGCGTTGATGGACGTGCGCGGCGCACTGAACGGGGCGGGCGGCGGGTTCACGTCTGGCCGGCGGTTCCGGCGGCGGACGTTCACCGCAGCGGCGACCGTGCGGCGCACCGCCTTGGCGGCGCTGATCGGCTGGCGGGCGAGCGAGGCCAGCGCGTAGCCGACCAGCTCGAAGTCGGTGGGGATGCGGTCGGGCTTCCACGGCTCGTCGGGCGGCGGCACCTCCACGGGCTCGGGCTGCAGGTCGAGGAGGTTGACGGTGAGCTCGGCGCCCGAGACGCCGTCGATGGCCGCGTGGTGCACCTTGGTGACCGTGGCGATGTGGCCCTTCTCGAGGCCTTCGACGACGTACATCTCCCACAGCGGCTTGGACCGGTCGAGGGGCCGGCTGCAGACGTCGGCCGCGAACTCGGCGAGCTCCTCGGGGCCGCCGGGAGCGGGCAGCGCCGCCCGCCGCACGTGGTAGTCGATGTCGAAGTCGGGGTCCTCGATCCACAGCGGGTGGTGCAGCTCGAAGGGGATCGTCACCAGGCGGCGGCGGAACGGTGGCAACAGGTGCAGCCGGCTCTCGACGAGCTCCTTGACCTTGTGGAAGGCGTAGCCGCCGGGCACCGTCGAGGGGTCGAACACGGCGGTGCCCGCCACGTGCATGTGCATGGTGGGGGTCTCGAGGTACAGGAACGTGGCGTCCAGCCCGGTCAGGCGCTGCATGCGGCCTCCTCAGCAACCGATGGCGTCCTCGGCTCGGTACCCGAGTATGGCAGCGGTCACACCCCCCGTGTCGGGTCGCGCGAGGCTGTCGCCATGACCGAAGCCGTCGCCCGGCTCGTGGCCGCCGTGGACGCCGTCCTCGCCGATCCCGACGGCGGCGACGAGCGCGCCCGGGTGGACGCCATGCGGCCCGCCATGGCGGCCCTGCTCGCCGACCCCGATCCGATCCCGGCGTGGGCCGAGGAGCCCTACGAGGGGGGCGCCGTCGGCAACCTGCTGCACCGCGACCCCGACGGGCGCTACCACGTCCTCGCCGTGGTGTTCCCGGAGGGCACGTCGAGCGGTGTGCACTTCCACGGGTGCTGGGGCCTGATCGGCTACCTGCGGGGCGGCGACGAGGAGACCCGCTACCGGGCGGTGCGCGAGGACGGCGACCACGCCGAGCTCGAGGAGGTCAGCCGCCACGTGTGGCACCAGGGCGACATCACGGCCCTGCTTCCCCCGGAGGAGGGTTGGCACCGTGTCCGCAACCCCGGCCCGGGCACGGGCGTGAGCGTGCACGTGCTGTGCATGGCCCCGGCCGAGCACCCGCACCGCTTCTGGAACCGCGACGACGGCCGGGTGCTTCCGTTCCCGTTCGTCGAGGCGGCGCCCAACCGGTGGGTCGCCACCGTGGAGGGCCTGGGCCCGACCTGAGGCTCAGCCGTCGGTGCCGGCGCCGTCCTTCGGGCGCAGGTCGACGCGCAGCGTGAGGATGCCGCCGTCGAGGCTGGCCTCGGCGTCGCCGATGATGGCGAAGTCCTGGTAGTCCAGCTGCGCCTGGCGGATGAACTGCTGGCGCTCGGCGCCGGCGACGGGTGGCAACGGGCGGTTCCGCACCGCCTTGGCGCGGTCGCGGAAGCGCTGGATCATGGCATCGACGTCGAGCTCCTCGGCCATGGGTCCACCCTAGAAGGCGGGCCGGGCGCGGATGTGCCAGCCCGTACGGCTCGCCCCTACCCTGAGCGGCGCCGTGCCCTCCCCCCGCAGCGGCCGAACCGGCCTGCTCTACGCCGCCACCTTCGCCAACTTCACCGCCTTCGGCATCTTCTTCGCGGCGATCCAGCTGTACGTGGCCGATGAGCTGGCGGCGTCGAAGTCCGCGGTGGGTCTGGCCGTGGGCTCGTACTCGATCACCGCCGTCGTGCTTCGGCCGATCGTGGGTCGGGGGATCGACCGCCGGGGCCGAAGGCCGTTCCTGCTCGGCGCCCTCGCGCTGCTCACCCTCACCTGCCTCGCCTTCCTCGTGGCCCGGGTGGTGCCGCTGGTGATCGTCCTGCGCCTGCTCCAGGGCGCGGCCGGGGCGGCGTTCTACACGACCGCGGCGGCGGTGGCGACCGACCTCGCGCCCCTGCACCGCCGGGCCTCGGCCATCGCCACGTTCTCGCTGTTCCTCTACGGAGGCTTCGCCGCCGGCCCGACCGTGGCCGAGTGGCTCATCGCCGGGCCCGGGTTCGCGGCCACGTGGCTCACCGCCGCCGGTCTGGGCGCGGCGGGGCTCGCCTGCGCCTGGTTCCTGCCCGAGTCGGCGCCGGGCCGCCGCGCGCCACGACCGCCCGGTGGGGCCGGGGACCCGGCGCGCCCCGCCCGCACCCCGCATCCTCCACCGGCGGTGCCGTCCCGGCGCCTCCTGCACCCGGCCGCCGTGGGGCCGGGCCTCGTCCTGATGACCACCGGCATGGGCTACGCCTCGATCGTCGGGTTCATCAGCCTCTACGCCCGCGACATCGGCATGGACTCCTCGGGCGCGCTCTACCTGACGTTCGCCGTCACGGTGATGTGCGTCCGGCTCGTGGCGGGACGGCTGGCCGACCACTTCGGCCGGATCGCCGTCGCCCTGCCCGGGCTGACCCTCGCCGCGGCCGGCCTGGCGCTACTCGCCGTGGTGCGGACCCCGGCAGCGGCGTTCCCGGGGGTCGGCGCGTTCGGCGCCGGGTTCGCGCTGATCTTCCCCGCGCTGATGGCGCTCACGGTCGACCGGGTCGACGACCGCGAGCGGGGTGAGGCGCTGGGGTCCTTCACCGCCTTCATGGACATCGGGATGGGCGGTGGCGGCTACCTCATCGGGTTCGTCGCCGACCGGGGCGGGTTCGGCGCCGCCTACGGGCTGCCCGCGGCGCTCTGCCTCGCCGGAGCGGTGCTGCTCGCCGTCCTCGCCCGGCGCGACGGCGGCGCCGGGCGCCCGGGTGGCAGCCGCCGCGGCGAGCCCGGCGAGGACCCGGCCGGCTTCGAGCTGTCCTGACGGCGGCGCGCCGCGATGGCGCTCACGCCGTCGGGGCGGGGAGCGGTCGCGTGTGCCGCCAGTACCAGACGGTGAACCAGCTGAGCACGGCGGCGATCAGCACGAACCCCGTGATGAGGAGGGCCGCCAGCGTGCCGGCGCTGATGCCCTCACCGGGTGGGGCGGGCTCCGCCTCGGTCGTGGTGGTGGTGTCCTCGACGAACGGCGCCTCGGGCTGGGTGGTGGTGACCGCCTCGGTGGTCGTCGTGGGGTCGTCCTCGTCGAACAGCGGTGGAGGCTGGGTGGTCGTCGTCGTGGTCGCCTCGATGACCGTGCTGGTCGTGGTCTCGAAGGGTGGCACGGTCGTGGTGGTCGCCTCGGGCGGGTCGATGGGCGGGAGGGGGATCACCGGCGAGGTCGTGGTCGTCGTCTCGTCGGGGGTGGTGTCGTCGGTGGGGTCCTCGGCCGGCTCCTCGGCCTGGCCGGCCTCGAGGTCGCCGGTCGCGGCCCGGGCGCCCAGGGCCGGCACCACCGCCAGGGCGAGCACGGCGATCACGACCGTGAGCCCCGCCCGCACCCGTCGTCCCCCCCGCAGCCCCCTCACGAGCCGCCGATGCTACCGGGGCGGCCCGGCGGGCTGGTGGCGTGGGCACCACCAGGTCGTGCGGCCACCGATCCTGGCCCGGCGCAGCGGCGTCCCGCACCGGGGGCAGCGCCCGCCCGGCTGCCGGTGCGGCTGGAGGTCGCCGGTGTGGGAGCCGCCCCGCTCGTCGAGCAGGCGCACGGTTGGGCCAAGGTGCCGGTGCAACCGGCGCAGCTCGCGGTCGTCGAGCCCACCCGCGGGACGGCCCGGGTGCAGGCGGGCCCGCCAGAGGATCTCGTCGGCGAGCAGGTTGCCCACCCCGGCGAGGTGCCGCTGATCCATGAGGCGGGCCTTGAGCGGGGCGGCCGACCCCGCCAGCGCGGCGCGCAGCGCCGCGAGCCGCACGTCGAGGGCGTCGGGTCCCAGCCGCGACTCGTCGGGGTCGAGGACGACGCCGCCCAGGCGGCGGGGGTCCCGGACGCGCAGATCACCACCACCGGCGAACGCGACCGTGAGCCGGTCCCAGGCCGTGACCTCCCGGGCGCTGCCGTACTCGAGGTGGTCCAGCCCGGCGGCGCCGTCGACGAGGAGCCGGCCGGTCATGCCGAACCGCAACCCGAGGACGGGCCCGCCGTCGGTGTCGAGCAGCAGCAGCTTGCCCCGCCGGCGGGCGCGCACGAACCGCCGGCCGCGCAGCGCCGCGCCCAGCGCCCGGGGGGTGAGGCCCTCCTTGAGGTACCAGGCGTCGGGCGCCCGCACCCGGATGACGGGCCGGTGCAGCGCCCGCTCGGCCAGCATGCGGTACCGCTCGACCTCGGGGAGCTCGGGCACGGCTCAGTGGTGCTGGAGGATGCCGTCGTCGGCCAGGTCGGCGAACAGGCTCGCCGCCTGGGGCAGCGGGTGCACCACCGACGCCGAGCCGGCCGTGCCGACGCGCCCGGGCATGACCACGTGGCGGATCCGCTCCGGTTCGAGGCTCAGGCCCACCCGCCCGAGCCGGTAGAGGTCGGTCACACCCACACCTTCGATCCTCGTGTGGCGAAGCAGCACGCTGAGGTAGCGCATGGTGTCCGCGGCGCTCGTGCCGTCGGATCGCAGCTTGGTGAGGGCGGCCAGGATCAGCCGGCCCTGGTTCTCGCTGCGGGAGAAGTCGCCGCCGGGGATGTTGCGGTTGCGGGCGAAGGCCAGGGCGGCCGCACCGCTCATCTGCACCGGCCCCTGGGGGAACACCGCGCCCGACGCCCGGTCGTGCATGGGCACGGGCACGTCGACCACGACCTCGCCCAGCTCGTCGACCATGGCCGCCAAGCCGGCGAAGGTCGTGACCGCCACGAAGTGGATGGGGACGCCCGTGAAGCCGGCTACGGCCTGCACCTGCCCCTGGGCGCCGCCGCGGTTCAGCCCCTCGTTCACCCGGCCCATGCCTCCACCCGGCATCGGGACCCACGTGTCCCGGGGGATCGACACGATCGTCGCCTGACCGGCCGCCGCGTTCACGCCGATCAGCTGCAGGGCGTCGCCCCGGGCGCCGCCGAGGCCGGGGCGCTCGTCGGAGCCGACGACGAGGACGAACACCGGCTCGTCGGGCGCCCAGCTGTGGGACGCGCCGTGCGCGCGGTGCAGCTCGACGGCGCTCTCGCCCGTGGCGACGCGCGGCGCGGCGAGACCCCCGAGGGCCGCGACGGCCAACCCGACGGCGACGAGGGCGGGAGGCCGCAGCCTCACCGCCCACCCGCCCCGGGGGAGCCGTCGCCGTGCGCACCCGGGACGGTCGTGGTGGTCGGTGCCGTGCGGTCCTGCTCCGCCGTCAGCTCGAAGGCGTCGATGCGCCAGCGGTCGCCGTCGGGGACGAGGGTGAGCTCACCCGTGCGCGCCACGGTGATGCGCCCGCCGCCGGCGGTCCGGCCGGTGACCCGCCAGTCGATGGACGCGACCACGGCGCCCACCTCGCCGGCCGGTCCCGCGAGCGCCACGAGGTCGGTGTCGGCGCGGGCGAGCCGGACGGTGTGGGCGGGACCGAGGCCGTCGTCGACCAGCACCGCCCGGCCGGCGCCCTGCAGGGCGGTGCGGGCCGTCGCCGTGAACAGCGCGGCGGTGCCGGCGCCCGACCGGCCCGCAGCGACCGCTTCCAGGGACCCGAGCCGCAGGTAGTCCTCGAGCGTGCGCCGGACCTCGGCCTCGACGTCGCCGGGCAGCGTCGCCATTGGGGGGCCGGCGCTGTGCACGGTGACGGTGCCCACGGCGACGGAGGCGGCCGCGACGGACGGCGGCACCGTCGTGGTGGTCGCGGGCGCGGGCGTGGCTTGCTCGTCGGGCTGCGAGGTGGGGACCAGGAGCGCGACCGCCGTGCAGGCAGCGGCGACGGCCAGGGGGAGGAGCCGTTCCACCTCGACAGGATGGCGGGCCGGGCGCTCAGAGGTGCGGATCCCCCGGTTCAGGGTCGGGGCAGCGCGCCGAGGATGTCGGCGATCACGTCGTCGGCGTGCTCCAACCCGCAGGAGACGCGGATCAGCCCGTCGCTGACCCCGACGGCGGCGCGCTCCTCGGGCAGGAGCCCGACCGCGGTGGTGGTGGCCGGGTGGGTGACGAGGGTCTCGGGACCGCCGAGCGACGGTGCCAGCCGGGCGACGCGCAACCGGGAGGCGAGGTGGCGGACGGCGTCGACGCCGCCGGCGAGCTCGGCCGACAGGACGCCGCCGGACAGCGCCATCTGGCGCTTGGCCAGGTCGCGCTGGGGGTGCGAGTCGAGGCCGGGGTAGTGCACGCGGGCGACGGCGGGGTGGTCCTCGAGCTCCTCGGCCAGGCGCTGGGCGGTCTCGGTCTGCTGGCGGAGGCGCACGGCCAGCGTCCGCAGGCCGCGCAGGCCGTTCATGGCGTCGAACGGCGAGGCCGCGGCGCCGTGGACGGTGCTGTAGCGCCAGATCCAGTCGATCAGGTCGGGCGCGCCGGCGGCCACGCCGAGCGTGGCGTCGTTGTGCCCGGCCAGGCCCTTGGTGGCCGAGTGCACGACGAGGTCGAAGCCGTGCTCGAGCGGCCGCTGCACCAGCGGGCCGGCGAACGTCGAGTCCACCACCTTGACCGGCCCGGTGATGGCGCCGACCGCGGCCAGGTCGACCAGCTGCAGCACGGGGTTGGCGGGGGTCTCGACGAACAGGAGCACCGTGCGGCCCGGCTCCACGGCGGCGGCGACGGCGTCGCTGTCGGTGCCGTCGACGACGGTCACGTCGATGCCGAACCGGGGGCACACGCCCGTGAACAGCAGCACGCTCGACTGGAAGAGCTGGCGCTGCACGACGACGTGGTCACCCGTGGAGCACAGCGCCAGCACCACCGAGCTGATCGCGCCCATGCCCGAGCCGAACGCCAGCGCCGCGCCGGCGCCCTCGAGCTCGGCGACGGCGTCCTCGAAGGCGCGCACCGTGGGGTTCCCGTAGCGGGGGCTGTAGAAGCGGGTGGGGCGCGAGGCCGTGGCCAGCCGGCCGCCCTCGTCGAGGTCGGGGGCGCTGAACGTGCTGGTGGCCCACAGGATCGGCGCCAGGGCGCTGTCGTTCTCGGCCCGGCCCGCGGTGATGGCGCGGGTCTCGGGCCGCAGCGGAGGCTGCTCGTCCGTGGTCACCGCTCGTCGGCCTTCTCGGTCTCGGCGAGGTGCTCGGCGAGGGCGGCGCCGACCTGGTCGAGGTCGATCAGGAAGGCGTCGTGCCCGTGGGCGCTGTCGATCTCGACGTAGCGCCACGGCACGCCGTTGGCCTCGAGGGCCGCGCCGATCTGGTGCTGCTGGTACGGGGGGTAGAGCGTGTCGGAGCGGATGCCGATCGACAGCGTCGGCACCCGCACCCGGGCGAGGGCGGCCTCGACACCGCCCCGGCCCCGACCGACGTCGTGGAGGTCCATGGCCTTGCTCAGCAGGAGATAGCTGTTGGCGTCGAAGCGGTTCACGAGCTTGTCGCCGTGGTAGTCGAGGTAGCGCTCGACCTGGAAGCGCTGCCAGAGGCTGAAGCCGTCGAGGGGCTCGACGACCTCGCGGCCGAACCGGTCGCTGAACACGTCGTCGCTGCGGTAGGTGATCTGGGCGATCATGCGGGCCAGCGCCAGCCCGGCGTGGGGTCCTTCTCCGGGCGGGGCGTCGTAGTAGTCGCCGCCCCGCCAGTTGGGGTCGAGGCGGATGGCCCGCCGGCCCACCGCGCCGAAGGCGATCTGCTGGGCGGTGGCGGCGGCGACGGTGGCGATGGGGACCAGCGAGCGCACCCGCTCGGGGAACATGACGCCCCACTCGAGCACCTGCATGCCGCCCATCGAGCCGCCGATGACCGCCAGCCAGCGGTCGACGCCGAGGTGGTTGGCCACGGCGACCTGGGTGCGCACCATGTCGCGGATCGACACGACCGGGAACCGCGACCCGTAGGGCTCGCCGGTGTCGGGGTCGGGGCTGGCCGGTCCGGTGGTGCCCTGGCAGCCGCCGAGCACGTTGGCGCACACGACGAAGTAGCGATCGGTGTCGAGGGCCCGGCCGGGCCCGACGAGCCCGTCCCACCAGCCGACCCCGGGGTGCCCGGGGCACACGCCGCCGGCCACGTGGCTGTCACCGGTGAGGGCGTGGCAGACGAGCACGGCGTTGGCTCCGGCGGCGTCGAGTGCACCCCACGTCTCGTAGGCCACGGTGATGTCGCGCAGGATCCCGCCGCCCTCCAGGACGAAGGGGCGGTCGGTGGCCAGGTGCGCGAACTGCCGGCGGCCGGGTGGGTCGCCCGGCCGCCACGCCCCGGTGGCCGGCAGGTGCGTGCGTGCCACGCCAGCGAGGTTACTGCCAGCCCTCCGGAACCCCGGGGTCCATAGCCGACCCTCTGGTCAGCGCCACACGGGCAGCCGGCCCGCCCACCAGGCCAGGAGGCCTTCGTCGGTGACCCGGTGCGCCCGGCAGGTGGCGGCACCGGCCTCCAGCACGGCGGCGCGCCAGGCGTGGCCGTCGGTGGCCATCGACGCGGCGCGCAGGGCGGCGGCGGCCCGGTCGAGGTCGGGTCCGTCGGGTGGGATCGGCGCGCCCAGCAGCTGCGCGGCGCGGAGCCGGATCGTGTCCGCCGCCAGGCCGGTGCCCGCCGCCTCACGCGCCGCCCAGGCCGACGCCACCGGTCCGCACAGGGCGGCGGCGGCGTGCCAGAGGCGCTCGGGCGGGCCGGTGACGGCGATCAGCGGGGTCGATGGCACCCACGTACCGGACTCGTCGACGGCCGCCTCCCCCACCTTGGTCTGCGGGGCCACCACCACCTTGGGCACGAGCACGCGCCGCAACCAGCGCGCGAGCCGCGTGTCGCCCGCGAGCGCCGAGCGGTCCACGACGGGGGCATCCCAGGCCCTGCCGGCGAAGCGGGCCGTCCGGCGTCCCCAGTGGCAGATCCCGGGGTCGACCAGGCCGGTGGTGACGAGCGGGAGGCCGCCGCCGTTGCCGTCCCCCCACTCGACCACGTGGCCGGCGAGGCCGTAGTACTCGTCGCGGAACCCGGCGGTGGCGCCGAACCGGTCGCCGAGTCGACCGCCCACGGCGAGGGCCGGCACGTCGGGCACGCCATGGGCGTCGGCGAGCAGCGCCGCCCACGCCCTCGCCGGGGCCGGCGCCGCCCGCCCGAGCAGCTCGCCGGCGGGGCCGAGCACCTCGACCGCCGCGGCGGGCTCGCCCCCGACGGTGATCACCGGCGCGCACACCCGGACGCCTGCGTCGAAGTGACCGGGCCCGCCCAGCCACATGGCGCGCAGCGCCCCCCGGGCGGCGGCGACGGCCCGGACGCCCGCGGCGTCCCGCGCTGCGAGCACGGACTCGGGTTGCAGCAGGCACACCGCGCCGCCCGGCCGGGCCAGGTCAAGCGCCGCCAGCAGGAACAGCGCCGCGCCGTCCGTGTACGCACCCCGGCCCGGCCCGAACCGGGCCGTGGCCCGCCGCCGCTCGCCGGCGCCCCGTGCCGTCGCCCGGTTGAGCTGACCGAGGAACGGCGGGTTGCCGACGACGGCGTCGAACCCCTCCAGGGGGGCGCCGTCCCAGTCGGGCGGCGCCAGCCCGAGCCCGTCACCGACCAGGAGGCGGCCCTCCGGTGGCGGCCGCCCGTCGCCCGCCCACAGGGCGAGGGCGGCCTCGCTGACGGCGACGGCGAGGGGGTCGAGGTCGACCCCGAACAGGCACGAGGCCACCACGAGGCGAGGGTGCAGGCCCCGGCTGGCGAGGGCGCCGGCCGCCGCGAGCAGGAACGCGCCGCCGCCCACGGCCGGGTCGCACACGGCCGGTACCCGGTGCGCGGTCGGTTCGACCTCGGCGAGCGTCCGGTCGACCAGGAGCCGAGCGACGGCCCGGGGCGTGTAGTGAACCCCGCGGGCGCGGCGATCGGCGGGCGCCGTGAGCGCCTGGTGGACCAGGCCCAGCAGCTCGGGGCCGGCGTGGCGGGAGGGCGGGTCGAGGGCCGCGCCGGGCGCGGTGCCGTGCGCGAGCAGCGGGAGGTCGCCGAGCCGCACACCGGCCTGCCGGGCGACGGCCACGGCCACCCCGGCGAGCACCCGCTCGGTGGCGCGCGGTGACCCGGTGGCGGCGAGGGCGGCTCGGGCGCGGACGGCGACAGCGAGGTAGGCGCGAAGCGACGGCTCCACCGCCGCCAGTCTGGTCCGCCGCCGCGCCGGTGCGGTCGACCCCCGCGGGCGCGCCCGGTCGCCCTGAGCCGCCGCGGTCGCCTTCGTCAGCGGGATCCGGCGGCGCTGGCCTCGGCGGCCGGGTCCCACGCGGCGAGGTCGGCCAGGCGGGGGTCGTTCGAGAACACCTCGACGATGGGCTGCTGCACCCCGACGCGCTTCTGGAGGCGCTCGACCTCGAGCTCCTGGTTCCAGAGGGCGAGGGTGACGACCAGGCCGGCCTCACCGGCCCGGGCGGTGCGGCCCGACCGGTGCAGGTAGCTCTTGTGGTCCTCGGGCGGGTCGTAGTGCACGACGACGTCGATCTCGTCGACGTGGATGCCCCGGGCGGCCACGTCGGTGGCGACGAGCGCCGGGACCTTGCCGGCGGTGAAGTCGGCCAGGGCGCGCTCGCGCACGCGCTGGGGCAGGTCGCCGTGGATGGCGCTGGCCTGCACGCCCTCCTTCTTGAGGTCGCGGGCGAGGCGGTCGGCGCCCCGCTTGGTGCGCACGAACAGCAGGGTCCGTTGCGCGCCGCGGGCGATGGCGGCCGCCACCTTCACCTTGTCCAGCTCGTGCACCTTGAGGAAGCGGTGCTGCATCTCTTCGACCGTGACGGTCTCGGAGCGGACCTCGTGCTGGACGGGTCCGTTCAGGTAGTGGCGCACCAGGTGGTTGACCTCGCCGTCGAGCGTCGCCGAGAACAGCATCGTCTGGTGCTCCCGGTCGACGCGGCGCAGCAGCCACTCGACCTGGGGCAGGAAGCCCATGTCGGCCATGCGGTCGGCCTCGTCGACGACCACGACCTGGATGCCCGACAGCGTCACCTCACCCCGCTCCACCAGGTCGATGAGCCGGCCGGGCGTGGCCACCACGACGTCGACGCCCTTGCGGAGGGCGCTGATCTGGCGCTCCATGGGCGCACCGCCGTAGACGGCCCGGATGCGCACCCCGCGCCGATCGGACATCGGCGTGAGCTCCTCGCACACCTGCACGGCCAGCTCGCGGGTGGGGACGAGCACGAGCCCCGTCGGTCGCTTGGGCTCGGCCGTGCCCACCCGCTCGATGAGCGGTACGCCGAAGGCGATGGTCTTGCCCGACCCAGTCTTGGCCTTGCCGCACACGTCCCGGCCGCTGAGGCCGTCGGGGATGGTGAGCGCCTGGATGGGGAAGGGGCTGGTGATTCCGTGCTCGGCGAGCGCGTCACAGAGGTCGGACGCCACCCCGAGCGACTCGAAGGTCGTCGACATGATCGCCGGTCACTGTACCGGCGCGGCCTTGCGATCCCCCAGCCGGCGCCGGCCCCGTTCAGCCGCCGACGAGCTCGTCGACGAGGGCGCGGGCCCGGCGGTCGATCTCCTCGACGATCGGGCGGACCTCCTCCACGGGCCGGCCGGCGGGGTCGTCGAGCTGCCAGTCGAGGTAGCGCTTGCCGGGGTACACCGGGCAGGCGTCGCCGCAGCCCATGGTGACGATCACGTCGGCGCGCCGGGCGGCCTCGTCGGTCAAGGGCTTCGGGAACTCCTTGGACACGTCGAGGCCGCGCTCGGCGAGCAGCTCGGCCACGGCCGGGTTGATGCGCTCACCGGGCGCCGAACCGGCCGAGCGGACGACCAGCCGGCCGGCCCCGTAGTGGTCGAGCAGCACCCGGGCGGCAACCGACCGACCGGCGTTGTGGGTGCACACGACGAGCACCTCGGGACGGTCGTCGGTGGGAGCGGGGTCAGGGGTCATCGTGCCTCCTCAGCGGTTCGGGTGGGCGACGCGGCGGGTGCGCGCGCGCCGGTCCTCGGGACGACGACGTCGCCGGCGACGTCCTCGATGTCGGGGTAGAGGGCGCGCACCAGCAGCACGGCGACGGCCAGGCCGCCGAGCTGGGCGGCCACGAACGGCGGGGCCGAGGCGGGGGCGATGCCGGCGAAGGTGTCCGTCAGGGTCCGGGCGGCGGTGACCGCCGGGTTGGCGAAGCTGGTCGACGCCGTGAAGAAGTAGGCGCCGGTGATGTAGGCCCCGACGGTGAAGGCGGCGGCCCGGGGTGCGCCCGCGCGCACCACGCCGAAGATGACGAGCAGCAACCCGAGGGTGGCGACCACCTCGGCCAGCCACAGTCCCCCACCCGTGCGCTCGGTGGTGGCCAGGGTGACGGCGGGCAGGTCGAACATGAGGTTGGCGACGACCACCCCGAGCGTGGCCCCGGCGAGCTGGGCGGCGACGTAGACGGCGGCAGCGGCGGAGCCGACGCCGCCGAAGGCCCGGTCAGCGAGGGTCACAGCCGGGTTCAGGTGGGCGCCCGACACCGGCCCGACCGCCAGGATGACGGCGACGAGGAGCCCGCCGGTGGCGACGGCGTTGATGAGCAGGGCCAGCCCGTCGCTGTCGGGGCTCAGGCGGCTGGCGGCGATGCCCGAACCGACCACAGCGATCAGGAGGAACATGGTGCCGACCAGCTCGGCCAGGCCCCGCCGGAGGAGCGCGCTCACGGCCCCACCGCCGCCGGCGTCAGCAGCACGGGCGGCGGGGCTGGTCGCCGGGCGGTACGGCGGCGGCGCCGGCCAGGGCGCCGAGGGCCCCGGCGGCGGCGGCGAGCGGTGCGGACCGGAGCCGGTAGTAGGTCCAGTAGCGGTGCCGCTCGCCGGCGACCAGCCCGGCGTCGCGCAGGACCCGGAGGTGGTGGCTGGCGAGGGACTGGGAGATGCCGAGCTCCTCGGTGAGGTGGCACACGCAGAGCTGCTCGCGCGCCAGGAGCTGGGCGATCCGCCACCGCACCGGCTCGGCCAGGGCGCGCAGGCAGCGGCCGGCCAGCTCGCCGTCGGCGCCGCCGTCGGCGGCCGTCTCCTGATCCAGATCAATCCTCACTGATGGAGAATCTAGCCGGCCGGCGGCTCCTAGGGTGCAGCCATGGCAGACGACACCTCCCTCCCCCTCGCCGGCTGGCACGCGCTCGTGACCGGTGGGGGCAGCGGCATCGGTCTGGCCTCGGCCCGAGCGCTGCTCGCCGACGGGGCGACCGTGACCCTGATGGGCCGGAACCCGGACCGGCTGGCGGCGGGCGCCGCCGAGCTCGCGGCGGTTGCTCCGGCCGGCGCGGCCGTGCGCACCCACCCGGGCGACGTGACCGACGAGGGCGCGGTGGCGGCGGCCGTGGCCACGGCCGCCGACGCGGAGGGCGGCCTGGACGTGCTGGTCGCGGCGGCGGGAACCGGGACGCTCGGGCCCATCGTGACCACCGCGCTGGACCAGTGGCGGACGTGCCTCGACACGAACCTCACGGGGGCGTTCCTCAGCGTGAAGCACGCGGCGGCCGCCATGGTCCGCAGCGGTGGTGGCGCCATCGTCGCGGTGTCGTCCATCGCCGGGCCCCTGACCCACCGCTACATGGCGGCGTACTGCGTGAGCAAGGCCGGGCTCGAGGCGCTGGTGCGCAACGCCGCGGACGAGCTCGGCCTGGGCAACGTGCGGGTCAACGCCGTGCGCCCGGGCCTGGTGCCGACCGACCTCGCCGCCCCGCTCGTCGGCGCCGACCCCATCAGAGCCGACTACCTCGCCCAGATGCCGATCTCACGGCTCGGCACCGTCGAGGACGTGGCCGCCGCCGTCCGCTACCTGGCCGGCCCGGAGTCCTCCTGGGTCACCGGCCAGCTGCTCGCCGTCGACGGCGGGCACACGCTGCGGCGCGGACCCGACCTCGAGAGCACCGTGCGCGCCGTGTTCGGCGACGACGCCGCCGAGAGCCGCGTCCCCCCGCCGGCTCGCGGCGGGTAGTGGGCGCGCCGTCGCCCGCTGGCGGCAACCCGCGCCCGGCAGACGACCGCACGGGCGGCCGTGCCGACGCCGCCCCCGGGGCGTAGGGTCGGTGCCAGGAAGACACGGAGGACCGCCATGCCGATGAACGTGAAGCCCATCCCCACCCTCGACGAGCGGATCAACGACATCCGCATGCGCACGGCCGAGATCATCAACAACGACATCCTCCCCAACGAGGACAAGCTGTGGCGCTTCCGCCGCAACGGCGAGGTCAGCGAGCGGGAGCGCCGCGAGTCCCACGAGCTGCGCGAGGAGATCAAGGCCAAGGTGTGGAAGGCGGGGCTGTGGGCGCCGCACCTGCCCGAGGAGTACGGCGGGATGGGCCTGGACTTCCTGGCCCACGCCTACATGAACGAGGTGCTGGCCTACGCCGTCGGCGCGGCGTCGCTGTTCGGGGTGGTAGCGCCCAACTCGGGCAACCAGAAGATCCTCGTGAAGTACGGCACCGAGGAGCAGAAGCAGAAGTGGCTGCTGCCCCTCATCGAGGGGAAGATGGAGTCCGGCTTCTCGATGACCGAGCCGCACAACCCGGGCTCGGACCCCCGCTCGCTCGACACCACCGCCACCCGCGACGGCGACCACTGGGTCATCAACGGCCACAAGTGGTTCACCTCGAACGGGATCCGGGCCGACTTCTTCATCGTGATGTGCCGGGTCGTCGACGAGAGCGGCGAGGCGGGTCGCAGCGGGGAGATGGCCCAGATCATCGTGCCGACCAGCACCAAGGGCGTGAACATCGTGCGGGGCATCGGCATCTGGGGCCGGCCCGAGTCGGACCACTGCGAGGTGATCTACGACAACGTGCGGGTCCCGCTCGAGAACATCCTCGGCAAGGTGGGCGAGGGCCACCAGGCCGCGCAGGACCGGCTCGGCGCCGGGCGCATCTACCACTGCATGAACTCCATCGGGCAGATGTGGCGGGCCTTCGACCTGATGGTCGAGCGGGCCGAGGCGCGCCAGGTGCACGGGGGGCTGCTCAAGGACAAGCAGTTCGTGCAGGGGTTCATCGCCGACAGCTACATCGACATCCAGGCGGCGCGGCTCATGACGATCCACGCCGCCGAGAAGATCGACCGCAACGACGCCGAGGCCCGCACCGACATCTCGGCCATCAAGATCTTCGTGCCCGAGGCCTATCACCGGGTGGTGGACCGGGCGATCCAGGTGTGGGGTGCAGCGGGCGTGAGCAACGACCTGCCGCTGTCGCAGATGTATCTGGGCGCCCGCACGCTGCGCCTGGCCGACGGGCCCGACGAGGTGCACAAGATCCTGATCGCCAAGAACGTGCTGCGCCGCTACGAGGCCGGCGAGTCGTGGGACTTCGGGAACTGAGCCGGCCCGCGGTCCCTCACCGCTCAGGCGCTGAGGCCTGACTGAGAGGCGGGGCCGAACAGCTTCTGCGGCAGGTGCCGCGACAGCCGCCCGGACTGGGCGGCGAGCACGGGACCGGCCACGGCCAGGACCATCACGTACGCGCCGACGAACGGCGCGACGCGCCCGTCGAGGCCGGCCCCGAGCGCGAGCGTGGCCAGGATCAGCGAGAACTCGCCGCGCCCGAGGATCGTGAGGCCGACGTTGGCCGAGGCCCGGCGACCGAACCCGTGCAGCCGCGAGGCGATCAGACCGGCCAGCAGGTTGAGCCCGAGCGAGAGCGCGACGGCGCCCGCGACCGGGCCGGCGACCTCGACGACGTCGACGGGGTCGATGGTGAGCCCGAACGCGAAGAAGAAGATGGCGGCGAAGGCGTCGCGGATCGGCAGCACGAGGGTCTGGATGCGCGCCGCGACCGGGCTCTCGGCGAGGATCAGGCCGACCATGAGCGCGCCGATGGCGTCGGACACGCCCAGGTTCTCGGCCACGCCTGCGACGAGCACGGCGAGGCCGATGAACAGCACGGTCAGCAGCTCGTCGTCGCCCGAGCCCACCAGCTTGCCCGCCCACCGGGCGCCGTAGCGGGCGACGAGGGCGAGCAGCACGAGGAAGGCGAAGGCCCGGCCGAACACGGCGAGGGTCTCCCCCGCCCCCTGGGCCTGACCGAGCACGGGTGCGAGCAGGGCCAGGTAGAGGGCGAGGAAGATGTCCTCGACCACGATGATGCCGAGGATCAGGCGGCTCTCGGGGTTGGCGAGGCGGCGCAGCTCGATGAGCAACTTGGTGACGATGGCCGACGACGAGATGCCCACCGCCCCCGCGATCACGAGGGCCTCGCGGGTGCCCCACCCCAGCGCCAGGCCGAAGACGAGCCCCCCGCCGACGTTCAGCCCGAGGTAGATCGTGCCCGCGGCCAGCAGGCGCCGTCCGCCCGACACCAGGTCACCCAGCGAGAACTCGAGACCCAGGTGGAACAAGAGGAGGATCAGGCCGAGGGCGGCGAGCAGCTCGAGGTCGTGGGCGTCGTCCACGAGCACGATCCCGGGCGTGTGCGGCCCGAAGATGATGCCGGCCGCCATGAAGAACGGGATGGTCGGCAGGCCGAGGCGGCGGCCCAGGCGGGCGAGCAGGCCGGCGGCGAGGAACGCCCCGCCGAGCCCAACCAGCGGGTCGCCCACCGGTCAGCCCACCATGTGCCGGACGAAGCCGGACAGGTCCTCCCGTCGGCCGACGACCACCAGGCGGTCGCCGGCCTCGAATCGCTCGTCGGGACCAGGGGCGATGATCGACTCGTCGCCCCGCTGGATGGCGGCGACGGTCATGTTGGTGCGCGGGCGGACCTCCAGCTCGGCGATGCTGCGGCCGACCGCCGGCGAGTCCTCCTTGAGCGTCACCCAGTCGATGAGCAGGGCGCCGATGACGGCCTCCATCTCCTCGACCACCGCGGGCTTGAAGTAGGCGCCGGAGAGGATCGACCCGAGCGTACGGGCCTGGGCGTCGGTGAGGGCGACGGCGCAGTCGGGCTCCTCCTCGCCGGGCGTCACCACGTAGAGGTCGCGCCGGCCGGAGTGGTGGATCACGACGACGGCCGAGCCTCCCTCGGCGCACTCCATGCCGAAGCGCCGTCCGATGCCCGGCAGCTCCTGCTCGTTGACCTGGGGGCTCACGGCGACCTCCTGGCGGGCGGGCTCGCCAGTGTCTAGCGCTTCTTCCCCGAGCCCGGCTTGATCGGCTGGCGCCCGGCCCCGGTCCCGCGTGCCGCGCCGGCGCGCTTGCGGGCCCCGCCGGCTGTGGCCGGCTGGCGGGACACCGAGCCGCTGGCGTGGCGCACGGGTGCGGGCCAGCGGCTCTCGAGGGCGACAGCGACGGGCGAGGCAGCGAACACCGACGAGTAGGTGCCGACCACGATCCCCACGATGAGCGCGAGGGCGAAGTCGGTGAGCGTCTCGCCGCCGAGCATGAACAGCGTGACGAGGATGAACAGCGTCGACAGGCCGGTGTTCACGGTGCGGGGCAGGGTCTCGAGCGCGGCGTCGTTGGCGACCTCGGCCAGCGGGTCGCGGATGCGCTTCAGCCGTTCCTCGCGGACCCGGTCGAAGACCACGACCGTGTCGTTGACGGAGTAGCCGATGACGGTGAGCAGGGCGGCCACGAACACCCCGTCGATGAGCTTGCCCATCCACGCGAACAGACCGATGAGGATCACGACGTCGTGGAACATGGCGAGCACCGCGCCGGTGCCGTACGTCCAGCGGAACCGGATCGCCATGTAGAGCAGCTGGGCGCCCAGGGCGATGAACAGGGCGATGAGGGCGCGCTGGCGCAGCTCCTGGCCGATGGTCGGGCCCACGAACTCGTCCTGGAGCGTCTCGAGCTGTCCGCCGTGGGAGCGCACGGCGTCCTGGATGCGCTCGGCGTCCCCTTCGGACAGCTCGGGGGTGCGGATCGTCACCCGCTGACGCCCCTGCTCGTCCACGCCGGTGTCCTGGATGACGGCGCGGGGGAAGCCGAGGGCGGCGATGTCGCTGCGCAGCTCGTCGATGTCGACGGGCTCGGTCACGGCGTACTCGAACAGGTTGCCGCCGGTGAACTCGATGCCCCAGTTGAAGCCCCGGGCGAACATGCCGACCACGGCGAGCACGAGCAGCAGCCCCGAGACCGCGAACCACAGCTTCGAGCGGCCGACGATGTCGGGCCGCCGCTCGGCGAGCAGCCGCCGGAACCGGTGGCCGACCTTCATGCCGACCAGCGCCGGGCGGTTGCGGATGGCGCCGATCCGCACGGCGATCTCGATGAGCACCCGGGTGACGACCAGCGTGCTGAACATCGACACGACGACGCCGATCGACAGCGTGACGCCGAAGCCTCGCACGGCGCCCGTGGCGAAGAAGAACAGGGTGGCCGCGGCGATGAGCGTGGTGATGTTCGAGTCGGCGATGGCCGAGAAGGCGCGCTGGAACCCCGCGAGCATCGAGGGGCGGACCTGGCGGCCGGTGGCGTGCTCCTCCTTGGCGCGCTCGAACACGAGGATGTTGCCGTCGACGGCCATGCCGATGGCGAGCACGAAGCCGGCGATGCCGGGCAGCGTGAGCACGGCGTCGAGGCCCAGGAGCACGGCGTAGGCGATCACGCCGTAGGCGCCGAGGGCGAGCGCGGCGACGAGCCCGAGGAACCGGTAGTAGGCCAGCAGGAACACGATCGTGAGGATCCCGCCGAGGATCACGGCCCGGATGCTGTTGGCGATGGCGGTCTCGCCGAGCGTCGGGCCCACCGTGCTCTGGGCGATGGTCTCGACCGGCACGGGCAGCGCCCCGGCGCGGATCAGCAGGGCCAGCTCCTGGGCCTCGGCCTGGGTGAAGTTGCCGGTGATCACCGTGCTGCCCCCGGTGATGCCCACCCCGCACTGCACGTCGACGGCGACCTGGGGGCTGGAGATCACGTCGTCGTCGAGCACGATGGCGACGCGGCGCTGGGGCTCGCCGGGCGGTGCGCACGCGGCCTCGCCGGTGAGCTGCGCCCACAGGGTGCCGCCTTCGCCCCGGAAGTCGATGTCGACCCGCCAGCCTCCGCCGAGGTCGTCGAAGCGGGCGGCGGCGCTGGCCACGTGGTCGCCGGTCAGCGCCGCCGGACCCAGCCGGATTGGCATGCCGGTGTCGTCGGGGAGGATGCGCTCCTCGCCGCGGTCGTCGGGCGAGGGCTCGGGGACGTCGGGATCGGCGTCCTCCACGGGCTCGGGCTCGCCCGCCGGCGCCTCCTGGGCGGAGTCCAGCACGAGCGAGGCGAGCGTTGCGACCGGGCGGCCGGCGGCGTCACCGCCGGCCGGCTCCTCGCCGGGTGCGAGCTCCGGGTCGGTGGGCGCCTCCTCGCCGCCGGGCGCGTCCTCGCCACCCGCCGGCACGTCGGGCTCGGAACCGGGCGCTTCGGAGCCGGGGTCGCCCGGGTCGAGCGCCAGGCCCAGCACCGGGTGGAAGGCCAGCTGCGCCGTGCGGCCGATGACGTTCTCGGCCTCCTCGGGGTCGGTGACGCCCGGCAGCTCGACGATGATGCGCCGCGTGCCCTGGCGCTGCAGCGTCGGCTCGGCGACGCCGAGGGCGTCGACCCGGCGGCGCAGCACCTCGAGCGTGCGCTCGGCGGTGTCGTCGTCGACCTCCTGCTGCTCGGTGTCCTGCAGCTCGAGCACGATCTGCGTGCCGCCGCGCAGATCGAGGCCGAGGCGCACCGGCTCGGTGAACACCATGAACGTCGCGCCGGCGAGGACCACCAGGACCACGAGGGCGCGCCAGACGAACGAACTCGACATCGGACCTCCTGCGAACGGCCGAGGCTAGCAGCGGCCCCCTGTACCGCTGCGGTCGCAGGACCCCGGCAGGAGGTCGCCGGCTCCGCGGCGAACTGAGCACGCATCGTGACTCGCCGACGGACCCGCCGCGTGCTCCTGCTGCTGCTGGTGCTGGTGCTGGCAGCGCTGCCGCTGGCAGCACCGGCGTGGCCGGCGGCGGCCGAGCCCGACCCCGGGGCCGAGAGCGACCTCGTCGCGGCGGCCAACCGGGAGCGCGCCGCTCGGGGCGCCCCGCCGGTCACCGTGGCCGGCGACCTGCAGGCGCTCGCCCGGCGCCACGCCCATCGCATGGCCGAGCGGGGCGAGATCCACCACAACCCGGCGCTGCGCGCCGAGGCGGGCGACGACTGGGAGGAGCTCGGCGAGAACGTGGGTCGGGGCGGCGACGCCGCCGCCGTGCACGCGGCGTTCATGGACTCGCCGGCGCACGCCGCTGTGATCCTGCGCCCCTCCTACGAGGAGGTCGGCGTCGGGGTCGTGCGGACCGGCGACACCATCTGGGTCGTCGAGGTCTTCCGCCGGCGGGCGGGCGCGCCGGCGCAAGGCGCGGTCGCCCACGACCCGTCGCCCGCGGCCCAGCCGTCCAGCGCGCCTGGCGGCGACGGCGCACCGCCCGCGGCCGCTGCCCCCGTTCCGATCGCCGACGGCGGGCCCGGCCCTGTCGCCGCCGGCGGTCCCGCCGCTTCGGCTGGCGGTCCCGCCCCGCACCGCCACGCCGACCCGGACCAGGGTGGCTCGGGCTCCGGGCGCGGCCCGCGGCTCGTGGCCCTGGGGGGCCTCGATCTGCCGGCGCAGCCGGTGCGGCTCACGGCGGACGCCATCGCCCACGGCGAACCCGTCGCGGCCGTGCCCGGCGTCGCCGTGCTGGCGGCCGCGCTCCTGCCGCTCGTCACCGCGACGCAGGGCGCCCTCGTGCGGCGCCTCGGCCTGGCATAGCGGCGGTCATACTGTGGGCGGAGCGGCTGCCGCGCTGTCCGACCCCTCAGGAGCCCCCCATCACCGCGAGGATCCGAGCCACGACCGCCCTGCGCCAGGCGGGTCTCGCCGATGCCGGTCCCCTCGAGCGGGTGCCGGCGGGGACGAACGAGATCTGGCTGGCGGGGCCCTACGTGCTGCGGGTCAGCACCGCCGCGCACACCCGCCGGCTCGAGTACGAGGTCGCGGTGGCCGCCCTGCTGCCTCCCGAGGTGCGGCACCCCGGCGTCGTCGCCCACGGTCGCCAACCGTTCGGTGAGTGGCTGGTCGTCCACCGGCGACCGGGTGTCGTGCTGTCCCGTGCGTGGGCCGGGCTCACGGAGGCGGAACGCGAACGGGCCGTCACGATCGTCGGCGAGATGCTCCGGGCGATCCACGGCGTCGACCCCGCGGCGCGAGGCGTGAGGCTGGATCCGCCCTTCCTCGCGCCCGGCAGCCTGCAGTGCCCGCACCAGCTGCCGCCCGCCCGTACCCTCGAGCTGGTCGACCGGGCGCGGACCCTGCCGCACGTCGACCGGCGCCTGCTCGACGACGTGGAGGAGCTCGTCCGGCGGGCCGCCCCCGCCCTCGGGCCCGACGACGATCGTTACCTGGTGCACGGCGACCTGCACTTCGAGAACGTGCTGTGGGACGGGCGGGACGTCACCGCCGTGCTCGACTTCGAGTGGGCCCGGACCGGCCCGCCCGACCTCGACCTCGAGGTGATCCTGCGGTTCTGCTTCGAGCCCGCCCTGCACGTCGCCGCGGACTACGCCCGGGACGCCCTGCGCGAGGAGTACCGCCAGGTGCCGACCTGGCTTCGGGCGGCCTACCCCGCCCTCTTCGAGCACCCGAGGCTCGGCGACCGCCTGGCCCTGTTCGCCGTCGCCTACGACATCCGGGCCCTGCTCGAGCAGCCGCCGGCCGGCGAGCGCCGGCCTCCTCCGCACCACCCCGCGTCCCGGCTCCGGGCGATCGTCGAAGGTCGCAGCCACGCTCAGGTCATCGAGTGGTGACCGCCGACCCCACGCGGCGCGCTCGACGTGGCCACATGCCGAGGGCCGGGCCCGAAGGCCCGGCCCTCGCTCGCTGGTCCTGATCAGCGCGCTCAGCCGCGCTCGGCAGCGCTGGGCTCCGGCTCGGCGGACTGGGCGGCCTCCATGCGCTCCTGGTTGGCTTCGCCCTCGAGCCGCTCGGCCTCGACGCGCTTGTCGCGGACCTCGTCGCGGAGCTCCTCGGCGTCCTCCCGGTCGTCGGCGTAGCGGAGGTCGACCTCGATCTTGTCTGCCTCCCGGCGCAGCTCCCGGGCGCGGGCCTCGAGGTCGGCGGCGTCCTCACGATGCGAGACGGCCCGCGAGCGGCGCTCCGCCGCCGGGCCGTACCCCGGGTCGTACGCCCGAACGAGCACCGTGTGGTGCCAGCGCTCACCGAAGCGGCCGCCGAGCAGGCTGCCGGCGATCATCGCCACGAGCATGGCGAGCCCGGCGACCGTGCCGGCCATCGCCCACTCGTCGAGCGTCGTGGGCATCCCCAGGTTGGCGAGCTCGTCGGTGACGCGGCCGTTGTCGGCGAAGAGGGCGGCGATGCCGCCGATGAGCGCGACGAGCAGGGCACCGCCGAGGAACGTGAGGCCTCCGTGCATCAGGCCAGCCCGGCGGGCCACCCGGCCGGCCACGTAGCCCCCGAACAGCCACGACGCCAAGCCGATGACCGCGAGGGTGGCGGCGCCACCCATGCTGATGGCGTCCCAGTCGGCCTGCATGGTCTGCTGGTCGATCCCGACCGCGGCGGCGACCGCCGTCACGCCGGCGACCAAGATGGTGAAGGCGCCGAAGGCGCTGAGGATGCCGGCGAGCACGGCGAACCACGAGATCACGGGCAGGCCCGCCCGTCTCGTCAGCTCCGTGCCCTCGGGGATCGCCCGGGGCGGGCGTCGATCCTCCGGTCTCGAGCCGATCGTCCGTTCCCTCACCGCCGTCGCCATGGTTGCCTCCTGTGTCGGTTGCCTCACGTCACGCGTTCCCCGCGAGCCCGAGCGGGAAACGCGAGGGTTTAGGGTCACCGGGTGCCCACCGACCCGCTCGCCAGCCTCGACACCTGGCCCGCTCCGAGCCCCGCTGCTGCCGTGGTACAGCCCGGCGGCGTCGTCGCCCGGCGCGGACCCGGGACGGAGGTCCGGCCCTGGGCGTCGGTCACGAAGCTGGTGACGGCCCTCGCCGTGCTCGTGGCCGTCGAGGAGGAGGTCGTGTCGCTCGACGAGGCGGCTGGACCGCCGGGAGCGACCGTCCGCCACCTGCTGGCGCACGCCTCGGGGCTGGCCCCGGACGCCGAGGAGGTCGTGACCGCCCCCGGCACGCGCCGCATCTACTCCAACGCGGGCTACGCCGTGCTGGGCCGGCACCTGGCCGAACGGGCGGGCGTGCCGTCGGAGACGTACGTGCGCGAGGCGGTGCTCGAGCCCCTCGGCATGCGGGCGACCACGCCCGGGCACCCCGCCCACGGCGCGGCCGGCCCTCTCGAGGACCTGGTGCGGCTGGCCGCCGAGCTGCTCCGACCGACGCTCCTGCACCCCGACACGCTGGCGGCGGCCACGCGCGTGGCGTTCCCGGGCCTCGACGGGGTCCTGCCCGGGTTCGGCCAGCAGCGTCCCAACGACTGGGGCCTGGGGCCCGAGCTACGGGGTGCCAAGGCGCCGCACTGGACGCCCACGACCGCCAGCCCCCGCACCTTCGGGCACTTCGGCCGGTCGGGATCGTTCGTGTGGGTCGACCCCGAGGTGGACGTGGCCTGCGCGGTGCTGGCGGGCGCCGACTTCGGGGACTGGGCGGTCCGGGCGTGGCCGGTGCTCGGCGACGCCGTGCGGCAGGCGGCGTCGCCGCAGGGCGCCTGCTAGCCCGCCATGGTGGCGTTGGGCGCGGCCTGCTCGACCAGGCCGGGGACGACGCCGCCGAGCTCGGCGGGGTCCCAGCGGTCGCCCTTGCGCGCCGTGGGGCCGCGCCGCCAGCCCTCGGCGACGCTGATCGTGTCGCCGGACACGAGGAACACGCGACCGGTCACCTCCTTCGACTGCTCGCTGCCGAGCCACACCACGAGCGGGGCGATGTTCTCCGGGGCGAAGCGGTCGAACTCGTCGGGCTTGACCTCCCGGGCCCGCTGGCCCATCCCCAACCCCTGCGTCATCCGGGTGAGGGCTCCCGGCGCGATGCCGTTGACGGTGACGCCGTAGCGGGCCAGCTCCTGGGCGGCGATGATCGTGAACGCCGCGATGCCCGCCTTGGCGGCGCCGTAGTTGGTCTGGCCCGGGTTGCCGAAGATGCCGGAGGTCGAGCTGGTGTTGATGATCCGGGCGTGGTTCGTCTCGCCCGCCTTGGTGCGCTCCCGCCAGTAGGTGGCGGCCCACCGGGTCGGGGCGAAGGTGCCGCGCAGGTGCACCCGGATGACGGCGTCCCACTCCTCGTCGGTCATGTTGACGAGCATCCGGTCCCGGAGGATGCCGGCGTTGTTCACCAGCACGTCGAGGCCACCGAAGGACTCGATGGCGGTGTTGACCAGGTTCTGGGCACCCTCCCAGTCCGAGACGTCGTCGCCGTTCGCCACCGCTTCGCCGCCCATGGCCCGGATCTCGTCCACCACCTCACCGGCGGGTCCGGTCGACGAGCCGGTGCCGTCGACCTCGGCGCCGAGGTCGTTCACCACCACCTTGGCGCCCTGGCGGGCGAACTCGAGGGCGTGGGCCCGGCCGATGCCCCGGCCGGCGCCGGTGACGATGACGACGCGCCCTTCGCAGATCCCGCTCATGCTGTGGTCCTCCTCGAAGCTCGGTACCGGGCCACCAGTTCGTCGACGGCGGCCACCAGGCGTGCTCCTGCATCCTGGCAGAAGCGCGCCCACCCGGCGTCGTCCTCGACGGCCGGCCCCGCCGCCCGCTCCCACAGGGCGTCCTCGAGGGGGTCCAGGACACCCCGCACCACGGCGAGCGCGTCGGGGTCGGCCTCCACCCAGGCGCGCAGCTCGGCGAGCCCGGCCCACAGGGCGGCGCCGGCCAGGGCGGCGGGCACCGCGTCGGGCACCCGCACCGGCACGAACACGCTCACGCAGGGGTTGCCGACCGCGGCCCAGGCGCGCACGGGCCGGTCGGGGTCCCGCGGGAGCTCGGCCACCATGCCGGCGGCCGTGGCCATGTACCCCCGCACGTGCATGCACACGGTCACCCCCGTGAAGTCGGGCTCGACCGCGGGGGGTGGGGGGTCGGGCTCGGCCCGGGCGCCGGGCGCTCCCCACGGCGGACCCTCGTGGCGCCGGAGGTGGCCGGCGAGGGCCGCCGGGTCGAGGCAGCCGGCGGCCAGGCACGCCTCGCTGGCCGCAAGCCGCCGGTCCGCGTGACCGGTCGGCTCGGCGGGGTCGCGCCACTCGTCGAAGTCGGCGCCCGCGGGCACGTCGGCGGACGACCGGGTCCAGTCGGTCCGCAACGTGAGGCGGTTCGAGATGGCCGCCGATCCCGTCACCGGCCGGGCGGCCCAGGTGCGCCCGCTCGTCTCCAGCACCCACGCCGCGCCCGGGTCGACGACCAGGAACGACGAGAAGTAGGCCTCGTCGTGCTCGAGGTCGGCCACGCCCCCCTGGCCGTGGCGCTCGAGGAGCGCCGTCATCACGTCGAGCGCCTCGTCGGCGGTGCGGGCCCGCTCGAGCCCGAGGCGCACCAGGTCCATCCCGATCAGGGCCGGCGGGCACGCCGCCGGGTCGTCGCGGGTCCACACCCGCTCGTTGCCGATCGCGACCCGGTGCTCGTTCACGCCGTGCTCGAGACCCCACAGCCACACCGGCCGGGAGCCGACCAGGGCGGCGGCGCCCGGGTCGTCCAGCGTCAGGTACTGGGTGCGGAGCCGCCCGCCGCCGGCGCGCCGCGGATGCGCCTCCACGACCTGCACCTCACCGGGCGGGCGGTCCGAGTTCTTGGCGAACAGAGCCCCGTCGGCGAGCAGCGCGGCGAGCGTGTCGCACACGTGGGAGGAGGTTAGCCACGCCGGGCCGGCGACGGATCGGGTCCAAGGTCCGCTCAAGCGCCCACTGGGGGCGCCGACAACAACACGGATGGTCGTGTCCCCCCCACGGCGGCACCGGCACGCCCCGCTGACCGCCGTCCTGCTCGTGTGCACCCTCTGGCTCCCGGCCGTCCCCGCGACGGCGGGGGCCGCGGGCGCGCCGGCGCGCACGTCCTCGGAGCTGCGGGCCGAGCTGGCCGAGCTCTCCCAGGAGGAGGCCGCCCTGCTCGAGTTCCTGCGCGCCACCGAAGCGGAGGCCGAGCGCCTCCGCCGGGCGGTGGCGGAGCTGGAGGCCCGCATCGCCGAGGTCGAGGAGCGCCTGGCGGTCGCCACCGAGCAGCTGGCCGAGGCTCAGGCGACCGCGCTCGCCACCGCCGAGCGGCTCCGGCAGGTGCGACGCGAGCTGCGCGCGG
>ML178736.1:36886-38358 GCA_004366205.1 Actinomycetota bacterium
CCTGCTGCGCGACCAGGCCGTGTCCGCGTACATGCTGGGAGGCAGCCGCGCCGCCCACACCAACCTGTTGCTGTCGGTCGAGGACGCCCACCGGCTCCACACCGTGCGGCTCTCGGTCGAGACGGTGCTCGACCGCCAGCACGCCGTCGTCGAGCAGGTGCAGGACCTCACCGCCGAAGCGAACCGCCTGCACCGCCGGGCCGAGCGTGCCCGCGCTGAGGCGACGCGCGCCCACGGGGCGATCGCAGCCGAGCGGGCCGCGCTCGTGGCCGAGCGCGACGCGGCCAACGGCCTGCGGGCCCAGGCCCGCGCCGCCGTCGAGCACCACGAGGCCGTCCTGGCCCAGGTCCGCGAGCGCCAAGCGGAGCACGAAGCGGCCCTGGCCCTGCTCCGGGCGGCGTCGTCGAACCTGGCCGGCGAGCTCGCTCGCATCCAGTCCGACCAGGTCACGGTCCCGCCCCAGAGGGGCCGTCTCGCCCTGCCGGTCACGACCGGCCGTCTGAGCTCCGGCTTCGGGATGCGCGTCCACCCCATCTACGGGACCGAGCGCCTCCACGCCGGCATCGACGTGGCGGCGCCCCCCGGCACCCCCATCCACGCCGCCGACCGGGGGCGGGTCGTGCAGGCCGGTGATCTGGGCGGCTACGGGCTCACCGTCGTCATCGACCACGGCGACGGGCTGGCCACCCTCTACGCCCACCAGAGCCAGCTGCTGGTCGAGGCGGGCGAGGTCGTGCACCGCGGCCAAGTGGTCGGCCTCGTCGGCTCGACCGGCGCGTCGACCGGCCCCCACCTGCACTTCGAGGTGCGCGTGAAGGGCGTGCCCGTCGACCCCGTCCACTACCTGTGACGGCCCAGGTCCCGCCGCCGGCGCCCGGACATCCCGCGCGCGACACGTTGCTGGCCGTGCGCAGCCGGTATCGTCATGCCGTCGTGCGCCGGAAGTCGCTGGGGCTCTCCCTCCTCCTCGTCCTCGTCGTCGCGCTCGCCGGCGGTGGGCTGCTCCTCACCCGATCGGGTCCGTCCGACGCGCTCGACCTCGGCCTCACCCGAGCCGAGATCGCCCGGCCCGCCCAGGCCGCCGACGGGGGCGGCGACGACGGGACCACCGCGGCGGTCGAGGCGCCGCCCCCTGCGACCGCCGCGTCCCCCCTCGCGACCCGGCTCGACCAGCTGCTCGCCGACCCGGCCCTGGCCGGCCGCCACGTCACCGTCTCGGTGCTCGACGCCACCGGGGCACCGGTCTACGAGCGGGCCGCCGACGTGCTCTCGACCCCGGCTTCCACCCAGAAGATGCTGGTCGCCGCCGCCGCCCTGGCCACGCTCGGGCCCGAGTTCCGCTACGAGACCCGGGTGACGGCCGCGGCGCCGCCCGACCCCGCCGGCACCGTCGTGGGCCCGCTCGTCCTCGTCGGCGCCGGGGACCCGGCGCTCGCCACGCCGGCCTACGGGTCGATCCGGCCCGACCGGCC